>JAQTNJ010000033.1 GCA_028713955.1 Syntrophorhabdaceae bacterium | reverse complement strand
TCCCCCGCAACATCATGGACCATGGAGTTTTTAACGTCGATCGTTTCTCTTAAGGGATCCATGTCCACCGTAATGGCGATGTGGGTTCCCGGTTTAACGTTCACGGGATCACCTCAATAAGAATGTGTGCCATATATGAATATCTGTGTCGGGGATAGGTCTGTCCCTGCTTCTACGGATACGCCGCGATTACAAGCACGAAGGTCTCCTCCCCCTTCGTGTTCTCGAGGCTGTGCGGTTCACCGGTAGGGATCCAGACGGCGTCACCCTCTTTTACCTCTCTCTTTTCGTTTCCCACCTGCATGATTCCTCCTCCCTTAAAGATCAGGTATATCTCCTCCAGGGGGTCTATGTGTTCCTCGATGGTGTTGCCTGGCGGGAGAATGGCATAAGCGAGGAATTCTATACCTTGAAGAAATTCGCTGGTCATAACCATTCTCGCCATGGCGCCACGGTGCGCTATGTAGGTGGTCTGCAGTACCTCGGGGTCGTTAAAGTTTCTCACTATCATCGTTGCTCCTTCTCAAACAACATGCGCCGATCAACGGGCGTAAAAGGTCGCGCAGCGCGCGGGCGCATGTTCCCTTCTGTTGTTTTTTACCTGTTTTATAATATGGGCAGATATGTCTCCACCTCGTACTTCGAAACATGGGTCCTGAACCTGTCCCATTCGATCTTTTTATTCTCTATAAGCTTTTCAAAGACGTGGTCTCCAAGGGCGTCCCGTATGAGCTTGCTGTTCTCGGCAGCTTCTATGGCTTCATAGAGGCTTCCCGGGAGAGATTCGATCTTCAATTCCTTTCTTCTTTCCTGTGACATTTCATACACATCTTCCTCGATCGGCTTTGGCAAAGGATATCTGTGCTTGATCCCTTCGAGACCCGCCCGCAACATGCAGGAAAAAGCGAGATAGGGGTTACATGCGGGATCGGGGCTCCGATATTCCGCCCTGGTGGCCTTTTCCTTGCCGGGCTTGTAGAGGGGGACCCGTACGAGGGTCGACCGGTTGCGCTGTGCCCACGAGATATATACCGGCGCTTCGTAGCCCGGGACAAGCCTTTTGTAGGAATTTACCCACTGGCTCGTTACGAGGGTGAGCTCTTTCGCGTGCTTAAGGAGACCGGCTATGTACCATTTGGCAATGTCTGAGAGGAAATACCTGTCTTTGGGGTCAAAAAATGCGTTTTTCTTTCCCCTGAAGAGTGACTGGTGAACGTGCATTCCGCTTCCGTTTTCCCCGAAGATCGGTTTGGGCATGAACGTCGCGTATACGCCGTATTTTCTCGCAACCTCCTTGACCACTATCCGGTAGGTGATCGTGTTGTCGGCCATTCCCAGGGCGTTGCAATAACGGAGGTCAATCTCGTGCTGGGACGGGGCAACCTCGTGGTGACTGTATTCCACCTTTATCCCCATCTCTTCAAGCGTGAGTATCGTGTCCCGTCTCAAGTCCGTCGCCTCGTCCAGCGTTGTGATGTCGAAATATCCTCCTAGGTCAAGGGTTTCGGGTTCTTTGTCGGATTTAAAGTAGAAATACTCCAGCTCGGGCCCGACGTAAAAGGTGTCGAAACCCATGTCCTCTGCGACCTTCAGGTTCCTCTTCAGCACATATCGCGGGTCGCCCTTATACGGCGTGCCGTTGGGTTCATATATGTCACAGAACATCCTCGCCACAACCGCGCTGTCCTTTGGCCTGTAGGGAAGTATTGCAAAGGTGGAAACATCGGGCATTGCGATCATATCGCTTTCATCTATTCTGGCAAAGCCCTGAATCGAAGAACCGTCAAACCCCATGCCTTCATCGAGGGCGTTTTCGAGCTCGTCGATGGTAATGGCAAAACTCTTTGCGAAGCCCAGTATATCGGTAAACCATAATTTGACAAACTTCACCTTTTTGTCGTGAACAAATTTAATGAGCTGTGCCTTTGTCACGTGGCGTCCCTCCTTATAAAAACACGATGTCGATCCAACCTTTCCATTATGAACGCGTCTACCCGCAAAGTCAATGTTTTTCATGATGTACAAATTGCCCCACATTGCACAAGGAGATTTTGCACGATTCTCCTATCCAAACGAGAATTATATTGAAGCCATTGTCCGCAGGTACGGCTTCCCGTCAGGAGAGGGCCGTGATATTGTACGAATTCTCCACAGCCTCCCTATTCTATCTATGGTATGCCATGCGAACCTCCGCAGCTTCAAACGGAGGCCCCGGGGACCCCTTCTCCGGCGCATTACCTCATACAAGAAGGGGTGTTTCCCCGAGCACGCTTGACTTATGCAAATCCCTTGA
Organism: Syntrophorhabdaceae bacterium; assembly: GCA_028713955.1. Lineage (NCBI taxonomy): Bacteria > Pseudomonadati > Thermodesulfobacteriota > Syntrophorhabdia > Syntrophorhabdales > Syntrophorhabdaceae > Syntrophorhabdaceae bacterium. The sequence goes on along the minus strand of JAQTNJ010000033.1, from coordinate 17,909 downwards.
CATCATTATCCATCATATTTACAATAATTAAAAATGTTCTTGTTTCACCTAAAATCACAAATAATTTTTAGGGATAGCGCACAAGTTGTATTTTATAATATATTATTAGATATATTAATTTAGCATACCGAAGGGGGCTGAGGATGGATAAAAACACGATGAGGCATAAAGCCCATGAGGAGATAAAGAAGAAAATCATTTTTTATGAATCAATGCCGGGCGAGAAGCTGTCCGATAAACAGATAGCGGCAGAGCTTGGAATGGGACGTACGCCAGTGAGAGAAGCCCTGTTAATGTTGGAGCACGAGAGATTGGTTCAATGCAAGGGCCGCGAAGGATACGTTGTTAGAAAACTAACCTCGCAAGAGGTAAACCAGTATCTGTCTATACGGGGGGTGCTTGAAGCATTCGCTGTTCCTATGATTCTGCAGAATATCACCACTGCTCTCATAGAAGAGTTGAAGCACAATATTGAAAATTCGGAAGCGTGTGCCCTGGAAGATAACATCCACAAAATGCTGGAATACCATGCTAAATTCCATAACACTATTTACAGTGCGACGCAATCGGAAGTGTTTATAGAGGTTATGTCCAAACTGAACGACAAGTACCATTGGTTACGTGCGATAGCGTTAAGAGCAAATAAACAATCACCAAAACTCGCCTTGAAAGACCATAAAAGGATGGTTGCGGCTCTTCAAGAAAAGAACCCCAAAGAACTAAGAAAAGTGTTTAAACTGCATTTACGCCACACTCTGGAAAAATATAACTCAGTAGCCGCCCTGTTCCAATGATAGAAGACTGTGAACTATAGACACATCCGTCAAACCTGCACGACTCTCCGGATATAACTCTCATGCCGAGTTGCATTCAAAAATAGCACCAGCAAGCGGGTACCCGGGCGACGCGGAGGAGACAACGTAAGGAGCGGTAGTAATCTATAGCGAGTTCACGAGCGAGAGGGGGGTCTCTTTGGGCTTATGCCCGAAGAGGGGGCGACCGGGTACCCGCTTGCGGGTGTACCGGTAATTGCGTGAAGGCAATTCGGTATCACCTGTCACCCAAAAGCCGGGGTTGTATTAAAGAAGGAGTATGGTCAACCATATTTAAATATTTCTTGACAAGATTTTGCTCGTTTAGTATTGTCTTTCGATATATTATACGATATATTCACATTTGTAACAACGAGGAAGAGACTGTTGGCTAAAACGGGGGAGCCGCAAATGGGCAAACAAAATAAAGCTGATCGTGTCAGGGGGGGATTTTCGTTGTCATGGGTATTGTTGCTCTCGTCATGGGCTGGAGGCTCTCTCCCGTGAGTGCCCGGGGTGCTGTCGGCGATGATGCCGTATGCTGAAAAGAATGCCAATAATCCGTGCGACCCGCGGACAGGTCGGCAAGCCCGTTGGAATGCTGCCCCTCGATCTCTCCCGGTGGCCCTTCTGAGCTTCTTCAGGTTCTTTTGCACCAACTTCGGAGGTCTCTCACAAGCAGGTTCTGCACAAAAACCCTTTGTGCTCTTCTTGCGCCAGGTTGTTTTTCAATGTAATGAATAACTTAAAGGAGATCCGGGATGATACAGCAGATGGCAGGCAGGGTTGCTTTGGTTACAGGGTCAAGCTCGGGAATCGGGCGCGGTGTCGCGTTGGTATTTGCGCGCGAGGGGGCGAAAGTGGTGATTACCGGCAGAAATAGCAACAACGGCGGAGAGACCGTTGACATGATCAAAAAAGGTGGCGGGGATGCAATCTTTATCAGAGCCGATTTGCTGCAGTCCTCCCATGTCGAGGAACTAATAAACAGGACTGTTGATGCTTATGGAAGGCTTGATTATGCTTGCAATAATGCTGGCGTAGCCGGTACCAGGGTCCCGTTGATCGAGTTTCCGGAGGACCAATGGAACCAGGTAATCGATATGGATTTGAAAAGCGTATGGCTCTGTATGAAATACGAAATACCTCAGATGCTCAAACAGGGCAAGGGTGCCATCGTAAACATCTCGTCCGCGGCAGGCCTGAAACCAAATAAGGGTTCAACAGCTTATAGTTCCGCGAAGCATGGGGTCATTGGTTTAACAAAAATGGCTGCCCTGGAATATGCAGAAGAGGGTATCCGTGTGAATACGGTATGCCCTGGTGCAGTTCGTACCCCTTTTGTTGATGATCTCTGCAAGAAACATCCGGAACGAGAGGAGTGGTATATTTCTACGACACCGATGAGGCGAATGGGTACGCCCGTAGAGATCGGAGAAGCCGTTGTATGGCTGTGCTCCGATGCGGCGTCTTATGTTACAGGTGTTACATTACCTGTGGATGGGGGTACAACCCAGCTTTTCTGAGGGGATCGCTTCGGTCCACGAAAAAGGAAGGGTCAAGACAGTACGTATGGCAGGAAGAACAAAGGCGATCGTGTTGAACGGAAAGGATAACGTGGCCACAGCGCTTGAACCTCTAAAAGCGGGATCTGTGGTGTTTGTAGCATTCCACGGGCACACGGAGAGGATAAAGCTTGCATCGAACATCCCCCTTGGTCATAAATTCTCCCTCGAAGAACTTAGGCAGGGCGCGACTGTGGTCAAGTACGGGGAACCTATCGGCCTGACCATTTCCAAGGTAGACCGGGGAGAACATGTACATATACATAACGTGATCAGCCCGCCGGGAGAGGCATAATGATATTTCAGGGGTATCGAAGAAAAGACGGTACGGCAGGGACAAGGAACCTTGTTCTCGTGATCCCCAGCGTGGGGTGCTCCCAGGGCGCAGCCCAGGCCATTGCGAGGGGTCTGAAAGGGGTTGTCTATATTCCTAATATCCTGGGATGCGGCCAAATGGCGGAAGACCGCGGCATTGTGAAGAGAACCCTCACCGGCTTTGGCGCAAACCCGAACGTCTTCTCCGTCCTTGTAGTGGGGAACGGATGCGAGGAGAATGCCGCCCCGGAGCTCCAAAAGGAGATCGCCCGCACCGGCAAAAGGGTTGAAGCGCTCGTCATCCAGGAAGAGGGGGGTACGAGAAAAACAGTCTTCAAAGGACGACAGATAGTGAAGGAAATGCTCTCCGAGAGCGCCCGGGTTGCCCGGGAACCGATACCGCTCAAAGAGCTTGTAGTAGGGACTGAGTGCGGCGGCTCGGATTTCACGTCCGGCCTTGCTTCGAATCCTGCAGTAGGTATAGCATCGGATATGCTTGTAGCGGAAGGGGCTACCGTAATCCTGTCTGAAACCCCTGAACTCATAGGCGCTGAACGCCTGGTGGCACAAAGGGCAAGGACAGCGGAAATAGGGAGAAAGATTCTCGATGCCGTAGCCTGGTGGGAAAACAGGGTCCTTGCATCGGGGCAGAACATCCGGAAAAGCAACCCTGCCCCGGGTAACATTGCGGGTGGCATCACCACATTGGAAGAGAAATCCCTGGGTTGCATTTACAAGGGCGGCACAGGTTATATTGAGGAATTTCTCTCCTATGCGTCCCGCCCCTCACGAAAGGGGTTGGTCTACATGGACACGCCGGCCCACGACATTGAACAGCTCACAGGGATGATGGCGGCAGGTTCCCAGGTAGTCATCTTTACCACGGGGAGAGGCACTCCCTGCGGTTCGCCTATTGGACCTGTCGTCAAGGTTACTGCAAACCGGGATACGTACCTTATAATGAGGGACAATATGGACATGGATGTAAGCCGGGTCCTTCGGGGCAAGGAGACGGTAAGGTCTGCAGGAGAAAGGATCTTTCAGGAGATCGTCGCGGTGGCATCAGGAAAGATGACCAGGGCCGAAAGGTTGGGCCAGCGTGACTTCGCTATATTCAAAATGTATGTCAATATCTGACCTGTACGGTTTTTGGGGTACGGTCAGCAAAAACGAGAAGGAGGGCTGAGAGATCATGCTGAAGAAGCTGCACCACGTGGGGATCATAGAGGAGGATTTTGAACGTGCAATCGAGAGGTTTAAGGGATTTGGACTTTCTTGCGAAGAGTTGATCGAGAACAAGGAGACCGGCATTAAGATCGGCTTTTTGCGCATAGGAGACGCCATGTTTGAGATCATCAGCCACACTCACCCGGATTCAGGCCAAGATCCGGTAACCAGTCTGATCCGCAGCCGTAAAGGTGCCATTAATCATATCTGCTTCGAGGTCGACAACCTGGATGCCACTATTCAGGATTTCGAAAAGAACGGGGCAAGGCTGGTTGAGGGATGCCCGAGGACCGGCGCATACGGCCGCACAGCCTTTTTCTATCCGGACACAATGGAAGACGTTCTTATACAGTTGTATGAGATATCAACAGAACGCGCATGAAAGAAGTATGCCGTTTTGGGCCTGTCCGGCAGAGAAGGCTGTAAGCTGATATGGTCGGCATGAAGTTTGGCAGCGTTTATTATATTTATCAGAGGAGGGTAGAGGATGAAGGCTTGGAGAGTGTATGGACGGGGAGATATCCGGCTTGACGAGGTTCCCATTCCCGTACCAAAGCCAGGAACCGTGCTTCTCAGGATCAGGATGCTGCAGCTCAGCGTTACCGAGGCCTCGCTTCTTCTTGAGGGCGACCTCGCGGCCCGGAAGTGGGAGGACAGGTGCCGTGAGCATGGTCCGCTTCAGATGTTCGGCCACGAGTTTTGCGGGGAGGTTGTTGAGGTTGGTGCGGGTGTCAACGACCTTATGGTGGGGGACAGGGTCTTCTGGGGACGCATGATACCGTGTGGTGACTGTGCTCTCTGCAAGGCCGGGTACGGGGCACTGTGTCTGAAGGGCCCACACCTGGGTACTGACACGTCTGGTTGCTTAGCAGAGTATGCAATCGTTCCCGCAGGTTTTCTGGTAAAAGTCCCCGAAACAGTCACGGACAGCGAGGCTGCTGCCCTGGAGCCTCTTTTCGCTACTTTCGTCCATGTGGCGGCAGCCGGCATCTCGATAGGCGACACCGTGGCCATCCTTGGCCAGGGCGTGATGGGGTTGAACTGCCTGCAATTGATCCGCTTCTTAGGGGCGGGCAAGGTGATCGCGGTGGATATACGCGGCGACATATTGGATCTCTCCCGCCGACTTGGGGCAGATATCACCGTTGACGCGAGCGACTGCGATTCGGCCGAATCTATTTTAGATGCCACCAACGGAGTTGGGGCGGACGTGGTGTTTGACTGTGCAGGGGGAAATCCCAGGTTCGGCCTTGCCGGGAACGCGACGCTGGCTACCGCTACCAGGGTTGTACGAGATTGCGGTACGATCATCGTGGTCGGCCTTCAAGTGAGTGGCGGCGGTGGCCTCGATACCGCACCGTTAAGCAGGGGCGTCCAGTACAAAAGCGTCAGGATCTGCTCGGATAAAGAGGTAGCGTGGGTAGTTGGTCTTGTAGCAAGCAAGAGGATCAGCCTTGCTCCGCTTATAACGTACACGCTTGAGGGAATTGAGAGCGTAAAGCAGGCCTTTGAGATGACCGCAAACAAGCGAAAGTACGGGGCGATCAACCCGCCTCAGGTCAGGCTGGTTTGATGGGTAGACCGTCAGGCCGGGTTATTACGCTGAGTACTACTTTAGCAGGGCAGGCAGCCAGGTTGACAGGGCCGGGAAACTGACAACAATGATCAGAAAAGCTACCAGGCCGAGGAAGAACGGCAATAGCCCGTGCAGGATCTCCGGCAGCTCAGCGTCTTTCACAATACCCATCAGGACAAAGAGGTTGACGCCGAAGGGCGGGCTGATGCACCCGATCTCCATGTTGATTACCACTATGATGCAGAACCATATCAGGTCGATGTTCAAAGCGCCGAGAATAGGCAGGATAATAGGGAGGGTCAAAAGCAGCATGCAGATCCCGTCAACAAACAATCCGAGCACAAAATAGACCAGGGACATCACGATGATGAACGGGATAGGCGTCAGGCCCGCTTCTACAACAATTGCAGCCAGCTTTTGAGGGATCTGCATCATGGTCAGCGACGAGCCAAAGACCACTGCGGTCTTGATCACGAGAAAAAGCATGGACGTTGCAACGACGGTGTCTTTGAATATAGGCCAGAGATCTTTTATCTTCAGCCGCTTCACTGAGATGGCGGCAGCATATACGCAACCAACAGCGGCAGATTCCGTTGGCGTGAAGATACCGGAATAAATGCCGCCAAGTATGATGGGCGGCAACCAGATCGCCGGAAAGGCTCGCCGCAGCGCCGCCTTTTTTTCGGGCCAGGTGGCAGGCTCCATGGGTTGCATGTGGGTCCTCCTGGACTGAATATAGGCTACGATCAAAAAAATCCCCAGGAGAATCAGGCCCGGGATCACCCCTGCCAGGAACAATTTTCCCACTGAGACCTCTGCGATGTCGCCATAAATGATCATCCACCCGCTCGGAGGGATCAACACGCCCAGCAATCCGCCCGACCCCAGGGCTCCAAACACCAATTTTCTATCATATCCCCGGGACAACATGGCAGGGATCGCAACAATGCCGATAGTCAGAACCGTCGCCGCGCTGGATCCGGATATCGCAGCAAATAAGCCGCAGGCCGCGAGAGCCGAAAGCGACAGGCCGCCTCGTATCCTGCGAAGAAAAACATTCAGGAGCTCGAAAAGGTCTTCTCCAATATTCGCACGGAAGAGAATATTTGCCATGAGCATAAAGAGCGGAAGAGACGACAGGAGAAAGCTATCCAACGTCTGGTACATGGTAAGGACCATGTTCATGACATCAAAGTTATTGACCAACAAAACTACCAGGGCGGATGTAAACAACGCAATACCAATAGGAAGACCGAACAATAAAAGAACAAGGAGCAAAGGGAAAACCCAGATACCTTCCGTCATGCTGTCTGTCTCCTCGACAATAAAATCTGCAGTTTCTTGGCGCTAATGATGTCCCTGATCCTCGTTTCCCCTGATACCCATGAGGGTCCTCACTATCTTCACAAGATACTGCAGGACAAATAGTCCCCCTCCAATCGGGAGGGCTAAATTGGCGCACCAGAGCGGGAGGGCCAGAGACCCCTGCGAAACCTCTCCAATATCTTTCGTAAAAGCCGAAAATTGATAGCTCTTAAAAACGAAAATACATAATACGGCCAATGCGATCAGGTCGCCGATAAATTCTAATGCCCTCTGGACCTTCGGAGAGAAGTTTCTGACCAGGGTCGTTACCCTTATGTGCCGCCCCTGCTGCAGCGTGTATGCCATGCCAAGCATGACGCACCAGACCAGCAGGAACCGCGTTACTTCATCGGTCCACCCCATAGGACTAACAAAAACATACCGGAAGACAACGGACACAAAGACTCCCGCGGCCATCATGGCGTAGCCCAAAGAGGCGAATGCAGCTGCTACGGCACTCAGCCGGTCTACCAGGATAAACAAGGCACCATCAGACCTCATGTATGCACCTCTCAGTAAAAGCTGCTATAGTGCGTTTAGTTCCGGAGCATAGTGTCCCGGAACTAAACGCTAATCTTTGGGATTATTTCCCGGCCAGGACATCCTTTCGCACCTGCACCATTACGTCCCGCAACGTCTTTCCTTTTTCCCCTGTTGTCTTGACCCACTTGTCGATTAAGGGCTGGATCGTCTGTGCCCACGCCTCCGTTTCTTTAGGAGTCAGGGCGTGCACGGTTATTTTGGATTTCAGGACCTTCAACTGTTCTGCCTCTATCTTCTCCAGCTCTTTTCTCCCGTGATCCTGAGTCTCCTGCGCAGCCTTCTCTATTCCCTTTTGAAGGTCCGGAGGCAGGCTGTTGAAGAACCTCATGTTGATAACGAATGGGTGGGTGACGCATGATTGAAAGACCATTGCATACTTCTGTACGTCCCAGATCTGGCGGGAGACACCATCCCCAAGGCTCGTCCATGATCCATCCACAGTACCCACCTGCATGGCCATAATTTGTTCTCCCGAGCTCATAATCACACCCTTGCCGCCCCAAAGATTAATCATCTCCAAAATGGACTTGGAGGGCACACGGATCAGCATTTTACTAAGATCGCCCGGCTTGCTGATGGGGTGTTTGGAGTTTGTCAGCATCATGTAGCTCCCGCTGGCAACGAAAAAAAGAGGCTTGACCTTCATCTTATTGGTATACAGGTCTCCGATGATCTGACGGAACTTGGGGTGATCAAAGTACCTCCAGAGCATCTGGTAGTCAGTCAAAACAAACATATTCGTCTGTACTACACCAAACAGAGGATCGATGGTCTCGGCTTTCCCCATAAATTCGTCAGACATCTCGATGCTGCCCATGGAGACCGCCTTTAACGACTCTGACTGGGAATACAGCTGACCTGACGGATAGACTTCAACCATGACTCTGCCTTGAGTGTGTTCCTTCACGCGATCAGAGAAATAGTTGGCGGTCTTTACCAGGTGGTGTGAAGGAGGCCAGTATAAGGACAGTCGTATTTTGTAAGTTTTATCAGCTCCGTTGGCCGGAATGCCGTACACTAACCAGATGATGACAAACAGACCCACTGCGAAACCCCTCATTAGTTGTTTCATGGTAATAAACCTCCTTTCGTAATGGTTTGGTTTTTCAAAAATCCTTGTTTATTAATACACACACCCCTCCAGACTGTCAAGTTTTTTTGTAATTTATAATATATTATCAGATATATTAATTTAGCATACCGAAGGGGGGTGAAGATGAGTAGGCACATGATGAGGCATAAAGCCCATACTGAACACAGGTACCATATGGTTACGTGCGATAACGTTAAGAGCAAATAAACAATCACCAAAACTCGCCTTGAAAGACCATAAAAGGATGGTGGCGGCTCTTCAGGAAAAGAACCCCAAGGAACTAAGGAAAGTGTTTAAACTGCTCCAGACATGACGCACCTGTCACCCAAAGGCCGGGGTTGTATTAAAGAAGGAGTATGGTCAACCATATTTAAATATTTCTTGACAAGATTTTGCTCGTTTAGTATTGTCTTTCGATATATTATACGATATATTCATATTTGTAACAACGAGGAAGAGACTGTTGGTTAAAACGGGGAAGCCGCAAATGGGCAAAGACAATCAAAGAAATGTGCAAGGACTCAACGTTCTTGGAGAAAATGGATGGAGGGAATGAAAAGATGAGTTTGTCAAGGCAACTCGCCGAGGAGATCCTGGGCTTCGACGCTCGGGACATTCCTCCTCATGTTATTCACCAAACAGAGCGTCTGTTATTGGATACCCTGGGATGCGCTATCGGGGGCTATGCGAGTGATGCAAACAGATCGCTTCATAAGCTGCTTATGGAACTGGATGGCCCCAAAGAGGCAACCGTTGTGGGCAGCGGTATCAGAACATCCTGCCTTAACGCGACACTGGCAAATGGCGTGATGACGAGGTATCTCGATTACAACGACGCTGTTGTCATAGAGGCAGAAAACGGCTTCCGCGTTGGCTACCATCCGAGCGAGGTCATCCCGCCCATTCTGGCCCTGGCAGAAAGGCAAGGCCTCTCAGGGCTTGAGGTTATTGCGGCAATCGTTCTGGGCTACGATCTTTCAAACCGGTTTTTAGAGGGGATCGTCGGACGGGAGATGGAACAGCGGGGCTGGAATGGGGATACAAGGGGCGCTTATATCATGCCTTTTGTGGCCGGCAGGATCCTGGGGCTAAACGAAGAGCAAGTGGTAAATGCGGTGGGGATATCCGGCAGTACCCATGCGGTGCTGGGCATTCTCGACGCCTCGGGAGAGGAATATACGATGACCAAGAACCTGCGATTCCCGGCAATGGCGTACGGGGGTATTCTGGCTGCAATGATGGCCCGCCAGGGGTTCACGGGTCCTGAAAATGTTTTTGAGGGGCATGATGGCTTTGTTGCAACGTTTCTCTCGGGAGATTACGAGCCGCTTAAACTTGTAAACCCAGAGCGACGATACACGATTATGGAGGCATGTATTAAATCTATAATCTCTGATTACTCGGCCCAGGGACACTTGTCGGCAACCCTTCAACTGGTAAAAGAAAATGATATAAAGCCCGAAGACGTGGCGGCGGTCCGGATCACTGCAAGCACGCGCTGTGCCCGCCACACAGGAGACCCGGCAAAGAAATATCCCGGCAACAAGGAATCTGCTGACCACAGCTCCTACTATCTCACGGCAATGGCAATCCTGGAGCGGCAGCTGGGGCCGTCCCAGTTCAGTCCGGAAAAGTATTCCGACCCACGGGTACGCGAGCTGATCGACAAGGTTGTTTTCGAGGGGGATCCCCGTCTTGACCGTCTGTTCCTTACGGCAGGGACATCAGAGATAGCGACCAGGCAAGGACAGAAATATTCATGCCAGGTTGATTTTGCAAAGGGACACCCCAAAAACCCGCTAAGCGATGAAGAGCTGGCGGTCAAGTTTACCGATATGGCTGCACCATATATGTCGACGGGACGCATAGACAGGATTACGCAGACGATCTTTTCTCTGGACAAGGTGAGCGACATCCGGGAATTGAACAGGCTGATGGTATTTGAAAAACAGGATTAATACGAGGATCAAATGATAGAGACAAATTCCAATACCGCGAAGATTGCCGGATTCATCGTAGATGCCGCGTATGAGGACATCCCGTCTGAAGCAGTTATTATAGCAAAACAGGGAGTACTTGACTGGCTGGGCGTTGCCATTGCCGGGGCTTCAGAACCGGTAGTTGCAATTATTGCACAGTATGCGAAAGGGCTGGCCGCGAAGATGGAAGCAAGCGGCATCTGCCAGGGATTTATGACCACAGCAGAGCTGGCATCCCTCATAAACGGGACGATAGGCCACGCCCTTGATTTCGATGATACCTTTGCGAACTCTGCCCGCTACAACATTCACCCCACAACGTGCATTCTGCCCGCAGCGCTCTCCGTCGTGGAGAGACTGAAGCTGTCGGGCCGGGACCTCCTCCTTTCTTACGTGGCCGGCATGGAGACAACCTATAGGATCGGGGCAGCTATCGGCCAGTCAATACCCGAAATCGGTTGGTATCCGACGCCGATACTGGGCACTCTGGGAGCGGCGGCAGCCTGCGCAAAGGCATTGCGGCTTGATGCTTCTCAGACCCGCTCGGCTCTGGGCATCGCCGCATCGCTGGCAAACGGCTTAAAAAAGAACGTGGAGACCATGACCAAGACGATGCATGCAGGAAATGCGGCGCGTAACGGCGTGATCGCGGCCACGCTCGCCCAGGGTGGGCTAACGGGCAATCAGTCGGTCCTTGATGGAAAGATCAGCTTCTGCGAGGTGTTCAGTGGAAGGCAGGCCTCGGATATGATGCCGGTCGATGATCTGGGCAAGGAGTGGTGGATCGTATCGACAGGGTTGGGGTTCAAGCCCTATCCCTGCTGCAGGGCAACGCATCCGGCTATCGACGCCATATTGTATCTGAAGCAGAGATATGGCATCCGGTCGGAACAAGTCGCTTCGATCATGTGCAGGGTCAATCCGCTTGTATTGGGCATGACCACGGCCCACAGGCCCAATACAGCCTATGAGGCGAAATTCAGCATGGAGTACTGTATTGCGAAGTCAATTATGAACGGCGAAATCACCATGCGCGATTTTACCGACAAGGAAGTCCAGGAGCCTTCCTGGCAGCAACTGATACCATGCATAGAGTTTGAACACCCCGCCCAATGGGGTCATGGAGCGGTTGACCTTTTAACGGAGATCATTATCCGGCTTGATAGCGGGGAGACCTATGCCCACACGGTGAGCGTTCCAAAAGGCGAACCTGAAAATCCCATGAGCCAGGAGGAGCTGATTGCCAAGTTTCGGCAATTGAGCGGCTCTGTATTCGAGGAAAAAAAGATAGATGAATTGCTTGAAATCATACAGGGTCTGGACAAAACGACTGACCTGAATAAGTTGTTTGAGATCTTGCGGAGATCCTCTGCGTAGGAATGGGTGGCCAAGACAAGAATGAATAAGACAGAACGTTTATATCAGAATTCAGGAAAGGGGACGCGCGAATGGGATCAACCATAGCTGAAAAGATTCTTGCCAGAGCATCAGGGAAGGAGACGGCAAGACCGGGTGAATATGTGATGGCAGCTATCGACCTTGCTATGGCTCACGATTCCCTGGGGCCTATATATGAGATTCTGTCAAGGGCAGGTGTAGATAAAGTCTGGGATAAAGACAAGATTGTCTGCGTACTCGACCACTGGAATCCACCACCTACGGTCAGAGATGCAGAGATATACAAGCAAATCAGAATGGCAGTAAAGAAGTTCGGCATACGACATTTTTATGGTCAGAACGCGGGCGTTTGCCACCAGGTGCTCTTCGAGAAAGGACATATCATTCCAGGCAGACTTATCGTGGGCGCTGATTCGCATACCCTCAGTTATGGCGCCTGCGGGGCAGCAGCAGCCGGGATTGGCCATTCCGAGATGGCATATGTGTTCGCATTCGGAAAGCTCTGGTTTAAAGTGCCTGAGACCATCAAGTTCATCATCGAGGGCGTTCTTCCCGCAAGAGTGACCGCAAAGGATGTTATCCTGGCTATTGCAGGCAAGTATTCAGTAGGGGCGGCTCAATACAAGGCGGTGGAATTTGCCGGGAGAGTGTGCAGCGAGATGAGTCTTGCCAGCAGGATAACGATGTGCAACATGGCTGCCGAGATAGGAGCGAAGTTTGCTTTCTTTGAACCAGACGAGAAGGTAAGGGAGTACCTTGAGGAAAGAACGAAGGAGCCCGTCAATGTGTTGGAAGCCGACGAGGATGCTTCCTATGAGGCTGTCTATCGGGAAGACGTCTCACAGTTAGAGCCCCAGGTTGCTTTCCCATTTGCGGTGGACAACGTGAGACCGATTTCAAAAGTCGGTGATATAAGAATAGACCAGGCCGTAATCGGGTCCTGCACAAACGGAAGGCTTGAGGATTTAAGGGCGGCCGTTGAGATAATTGGAACCACAAAGATCCATCCGGATGTCCGGATGCTCGTGATCCCCTCTTCTTCGGAAGTGTATCGAGACGCTATCCGGGAAGGCATCCTGGCGAGCCTGTCCGAATCCGGGGCGATCATCTGCAATCCCGGCTGTGGTCCCTGCATGGGTGCACATATGGGATTACTTGCCTCGGGGGAGATATGCATATCTACTACGAACAGGAATTTCAGAGGGCGGATGGGGAGTCCTGAATCTGAACTTTACCTGGCGTCTCCCGCAACCGTTGCCGCATCAGCAATAACAGGCAGAATCGCAGATCCGAGAGGACTATAGGGGAGGAATACCGTGATCGGCAGGATAAAAGGTCGAGTCTGGAAGTTTGGTGATAACGTAGATACCGATGTCATGACGTCAGGTAAGTATTTGAATCTACCCATGGACGAAATAAAAAAGCACGCCTTTGAGGAAGTACGTCCTGAGTTTGCACGACAAATAAACCCTGGAGACATTATTCTGGCGGGTCGTAACTTCGGGTGTGGTTCCAGCAGGGAGACGGCACCTGCAGCCCTTAAGGCGCTTGGACTTGGAGCTGTCGTGGCGGAATCTTTTGCCCGAATATTCTACAGAAACTCGATAGCGATCGGTCTTCCTGCCATTATTTGTCCGGGTGTCGCTTCGCTCGGCAACGATGGCGATGAAGCAGAAATAAGCCTTGCCGATCGAAAGGTGACGAATTATACAACAGGTAAAATTCTCGATTTTCAGGCTTTTCCAGATGAAATGCTCAAGGTTTTAGAATGTGGCGGTATCGAACCGCTATTAAAACAGATGAAAACCGATTAGGCGGAAATGTGAAACCAGGGAAAATTATATTACCAAGGAGGAAAGGTTATGAAATTGTCTATCGCCGTACTGCCGGGTGATGGTGTAGGCCCCGAGATCGTAGCTGAAGGGGTAAAGGTTCTTGGAGCTATTGGAGAGAGGTTTGGTCACGATTTTACGTTTCGCGAGGGCCAGATGGGGGCAGCGGCTTTTGAGCGGACAGGCATAGCCCTTTCCCGGGAAACGGTGGAACTGTGCAAAAGTTGCGACTCGATTCTTTTCGGGGCCGTTGGAGATCCGAAATTTGAGCAGCCGAATTTGAAGCTCCGGCCGGAACTGGGCTATGGGCTCATCAGACTTCGGAAGGAACTTGGACTTTTTGCTAATATCCGACCTGTCCGGCTCTTCCCCTCCTTGATAAACTCTACAAACTTCAAGCCTGAGGTGGTGAATGGCGTTGACTTCATCATAATCCGGGAACTGACGGGCGGGATTTACTTCGCAGAACCGAAACAGGTTTTCAGGGACAGTGGAGCCCGAAGAGCCGTTGATACATGTGCCTACTCGGAGGAGGAGATTAGACGTATTCTGACAGTCGGGTTTGAGTTGGCCAGAGGGCGGCGAAAGAAGCTGACATCGGTAGATAAGTTTCAGATTCTCCGGACCTCCGACCTGTGGCGAGAAATCGCCAAAGAGGTGGCGGCAGAGTACCCGGATGTCGAGGTCGAGTACGGGCTTGTGGATTCCACCGCGATGCGTCTCATTCTTAGTCCCAGAGATTTTGACGTGGTCGTCACAGAGAACCTTTTTGGCGATATCCTCAGCGACGAGGCCTCCATGCTGGCCGGCTCGTTAGGCATGATGCCTTCTGCCAGCATAGCGGAAATACCCGGATCGGGAAAGCGGCTGTTTGGCCTCTATGAGCCGATCCACGGGAGCGCTCCCACCCTCAAGGGATTAAACGTAGCAAATCCCATTGCCATAATCCTGAGCGTGGCCCTGATGCTTCGTTACTCCTTTGGGCTGCATCAAGAGGCTAAAAGCATAGAGGACTCCGTAGATCAGGTCCTCCGCGAGGGTTATCGCACCGAGGACATCATGAGCCCGGGAAATACAAAGGTGGGAACGAAGGAGATGGGAGAGCTTATTGTGACAAAGGTCCTGGCTTGAGCGGGACAAGGGATACCGGAAACTGCTGAGGTTGAAGATACGCTGAAAGGCGGGGCGGATTGTTAACAAGAAAAACATAAAGGTGGCGGCATGAAGACACGCGCTATGACAGTCACAGAGAAGCTGGCTCAGTACACGGGTGGATTCTCTTATAAAACGTTAAGCGATCTGGAGATACATGCAGCAAAGAGGGTCTTATTGGATATGCTTGCATGCGCGGTAGGCGCGTACGATAGCGATGCCGGAAGAATCGTTCGCTCTGTTATGGAAGAACAGGGCGGGTCTCAGGAATCAACCATGATCGGTAGCCGGATTAAGGTGCCCTGTGCGAATGCTGCCCTTGCTAACGGCGCGATGACTCGTTATCTTGATTACAATGATACCTATTTCAGGATGAACGGTACGTTGAGGTTTGGTATACATTCCAACGAATTGATACCCGCAGCGCTGGCCGTGGGGGAGCGCCGGCATGCAAGCGGCAAGGATGTCATAACGGCAATAGCGCTCGCGTATGACCTGGCCGCCAGGTTCATCGATGCGTCGTTTGCCCGGAACCTGCACCTAAGGGGGTGGCATTATTCTTCCATGGCAGGATTTGTTGTTGCCCTGTGCGCCGGCCAACTCCTCGGCATCTCTACCGAGCAACTGGCGAATGCCGGATGTCCGATGAGGAATTAGTGAAGAAATTTGAAGGAACAGCTTTGCAGTTCCTGGATAAAGACCAATCGGAGCGTATTGTGAATTATGTTTTTAGGCTCGACCAGTTGGAAGATATCGGTGAGTTGATGGTTCACCTATCCTTCACCGGATAAATGAACAGATGAACCGGATGTTCTTTTCAAAAAAGATGCACAAAATTTAACAAAGTATGCTGTTGGGGAATGTTGCGAGGGGATAATTCACCAATATCAAATATTGCGGTGCAATGCACAAAGAAGAAAGTATCTCCCAATTGACTTTACGAAATATACTTAATCGCGATTTTGCCCTCGGATTCCTTGCATATTTTGCTTTTTTGAGCACCAATACAGCCCTTTATCCCACACTCCCAATCTATCTGGGGCAGTTGGGTTCCAGTGCAGGACAGATAGGCATTCTGGTCGGGGCCATTGGCGTCGCATCGTTGATCTGCAGGCCCTTTGTCGGCGGGATCCTTGTTAAATATTCAGAAAAAAACGTTATTATGGTCGGCGCCGCGTTATCTGTTCTTGCCTTCCTTACCTTTACCGTGTTTCGTCATTTTTGGCCCTTGTTGATCGTGAGATTCGTTCAGGGGATTTCCCTTGCATGTGTAGATACTGCCATCTTTGTCTCTGTCGTGAGCGCCCTGCCGCTGGCATATCGGGGTCAGGGCATCAGCTACTTAATGCTGGCTCCCAGTCTCTCGACGGCCATTGCCCCTTCTTTGAGCGTATTTGTTGTTAGTCGTTATAGCTTTACCACGCTGTTTCTGTCCTGCGCAGGTTTATCCACCTGTACCCTCCTGTGTGCCTGGAAACTGAAAGGCCGGGAGGATAAAAGGCCTGCAGTCAATGATCCTGCCTTGAATACCCATTTGTTTGAATGGAATGTAGTTGTCCCCGCCATCGTCATCTTTCTGCAGTATTTCATCTGGGGAACGATTATTGCATTCCTCCCCCTGTATGCGGTTCAACGTGGAATAGCAAATCCGGGGATCTTCTTTTCTGCTTCGGCCATCATGATCATGCTGGGGCGCGCGCTGGGGGGGAGGGTCTTGAACGCTTTCAGTCAGGAAAAGATTATTCTGACCTTTACTTTTACAGGGGCAGTCGCTCTTGTCGTTCTCTTCTTTACAAAAACTCTCTTGACGTTTATTTTTGTGGGATTGCTGTGGGGAGCGGGGATCTCATTCCTGATCCCTGTATCGATGGCATACGCCCTTGATTATGCAGGTTCTTCAAGCGGTACCGCCGTTGGTACCTTACGGGCGATCTCGGATTTAGGACTGGCGCTTGGGCCAATCATTATGGGCAGTATCCTTTTTTTGACAGGTTATCGGGCAATGTTTCTCTGTCTGGCCTTTCTCTGTCTTGTAAGCCTGGGCTATTTTCAGCTTTATGTGAGGAAAAAACATGATGCACGTAAGAAATTTTTACACCATCCAAGGGCTTAACAAAGATATTGTCAATCGTACCACCTTCAATATCAACGGGTCGCGTTCTTCCGCGATTGACAGGGCAGGGTATTTTTGATACATTTCAGTCATATCCTGTTTCGCCCCATGTAACGCGGACACACATGAAAGATGAGACGTTATGAAGATTGCAAAAAGGTCTGATGCCATTGCACCCTTCTATGTCATGGAGCTCCTTGAAAAAGCGAAAGAACTGGAGGCAAAAGGCAAAGATATCGTTCACATGGAGGTCGGTGAGCCGGATTTTCCCACCCCTTTCGTGGTCAAGGAAGAGGCAATCCAATCGATCAGGGGTGACCGTACCTTTTATACGCACAGTCTTGGCCTCCCGGAACTGCGAAAAAGGATCTCCCAACACTATTGGGAGACAGGCGGAATAGTCGTCCCGCCCGAGAGGATCATCATCACAAACGGGACCTCCGGGGCATTTTTGCTTCTCTTTGCCGTCCTGCTTGAACGGGGGAGATTGCTTGGCATATCCGATCCGGGCTACCCCTGTTATAAAAACATCGCGTCACTCCTGGATTGCGGAATCCTCCCCATACCGGTATCGGAGCAAACGGGGTTCGAGGTGACACAAAACCTTCTTGGCTCTCTGAAATATCTTCCGGACCTTCTCGTCCTTGCCAACCCATCGAACCCAACAGGCACCGTTTACAGGGAAGAGACGCTGTCAGGACTTTACGAGAGCCTCGCCGTGGAGGACAAGCTCCTCGTCGTTGATGAGATATATCTCGGCCTTACCTACGGACAAAAGCCGGGGAGCGCCCTCGCCATCTCTGATAACATTATCGTGGTAAACGGTTTCTCAAAAACGTACGCCATGACAGGCTGGAGGCTTGGATGGATGGTGGTGCCCGGGGAGCTCGTAAGACCAATACAAAAATTCGCTCAAAACATATTCATTTCCCCGCCTTC
>JAQTNJ010000032.1 GCA_028713955.1 Syntrophorhabdaceae bacterium | reverse complement strand
GTAGGATATATCTTCATGTCAAAGACCTTCCACCCTTTGGCGGTAAGTCCCTTTTGCATTGCCGCGCCGCCCGCTCTCGCGTGCGCCACGTCCTGCACCATGACAGTAGCCTTATCAAAACCATGGGCCTTCCTGAGATCTTCGAGCATGGTGATGAACTCAGTCATCATTACACCTACATGGCTTGTATTCCGGAAACAGTATTTGTATTTATCATAATTATCTGCAATCTTTTTTTGATAGGCAGGCGTGAGAACCCCTGTTGTCAGGATGCTTATCTTCTTATATTTGTTGAGCAGGTCCATGGCGGCAAGCGCCGCTTCCGAACGGACAGGGCCTCCGATGATAAAATCCGCTTTCTTTTCGAGAATAAGCTTTTCAAGCCCAAGCAATGCCTCGCTGACAGGGACGCCGGGTTCGAGGTCTCTCGTATCGATGACCTCAACGACAAAAGGCCTCTTCTTGCCTCCAACGTTCACGCCGCCCGCCTTATTGATCTCTTCCACGGCAAGCTTTATCCCCCTCTCGGCATCCCATCCATAGAGGAAGGCGGTGGCAAGCGGAGCTCCGATGACGATTGGCTTCTCAGCGGCAACGGATGGCAAAGGAACGGAGAAAACGATAAACATTACAATGCTGATAAAAAAGATAAATCTTTTCATAATAACCCCCTCGTTTGTTAATATGAATCCTTTCATTCAGGAATTTACATTGGTGTATCCTGATGGATAGCAATAATTATGCCAGATACGGCTTTACAGGCGTATAATAAATTATTCCGGTAAGTTACCAAATTCAGAGGATGAGATATCATACTGTCCCTGAATTATTCTTTCACTATTTGAAGTTTTTTTTCAATAAGCAGTCCGTCGTTCGGGGGGAGCAGGTGGATTTGTCCGTTACTTATTGATCTTTGATGTATGTTCCGGGGTTTCTGTCTGGCCTATCTTCCTGATCTCTTTTCTCAAGAAACTCTCTGATACCTTTAGCATTTCACTGGCCTTCTTCAAGTCCCAGTTCGTGTGGTCAAGAATCTGTAGCACATGCTCTTTTCTTATCTGCCGCAGGGTTTTCATCATTACAGAGAAGATTAAGTGCAATTAAGATGCCAGTGCCTGGACAGGGATATTTCTTACGGTGAATAAGGGTGTATGGAGATGCCGTATTCCTTGAGCTTCTGCCGCAGCGTCGGGCGTGATATCCCGAGAAGCCTGCAGGTGTTGCCGAGATGCCAGCGTGTGTGACTCAGCACCTTCAGGATATGTTCCCTCTCGATATCCTGGAGGCTTAACAGGTTCAGGAGATCCTTTTTATCTGTTGCCCTGTCTTCTTTGCCGAGCAACGGGGATATAAATTCATCGAGGATCACCTCGCCCTGTGTGGTGATCGCCGCACGGGTGAGAATATTTTCAAGTTCCCTTACATTCCCGGGCCAGTCATAATTTATGAGCCTGCTCACGGCCTTCTCTTCAACCTTTTTGATGTTCCTGTGCAGTTCGGCATTGATCTTCCTGAGTATATATTCAATGAGAAGCGGTATGTCTGATTTCCGCTCCCTCAAAGGAGGTACCTCGATAGTGGCCACGCTGAGCCTGTAATAAAGGTCTTCCCTGAAGCCTCCGTTTTTGACCATCTTCCTCAAGTCCTTGTTCGTCGCTGCGATGACCCTCGCGTTCGATTTGAGGTTTCTTTCACCGCCGACATGTTCAAACTCCTTCTCCTGCAGGAACCGCAGCAATTTAGCCTGCAGCTCAAAGGGTATCTCGCTGACCTCGTCAAGGAATATCGTCCCGTCACCCGCGAGCTCGAACTTGCCTTTCTTCGAAGCGATGGCGCCGGTAAAGGAACCTTTCTCATGGCCGAAAAGCTCGCTTTCAAGCAGTGTTCCCACAATGGCCGAACAATTGATGGCGAGGAGGGGTTGGTCCTTGTACGGACTGTGATAGTGGATCGCCCGCGCGATCAGTTCTTTTCCTGTGCCTGTTTCTCCCTCGACCAATACCGTGACCATATTTTCGGAAAGCAGTCCAATGGATTTGAATATCTCCTTCATGGCCTTGCTTTTGCCGATTATCTTTCCCTTCTCGTATATCGACGATGGATCCAGCGAGATGGCATCAGCGCTGTGTCTTAAGCTTCCGACCTTCAATGCCCTGTCTATGGCATTTTCCAGTTCCTCAATATCAATAGGTTTCGGGATATACTCACAGGCGCCGAGCTTCATGGCCGCGATGGTCGTCTCCATATCATGAAACGCGGTAATGATGATGACATTTTTTTCGTTATGCTTTTGCGTCAACTCCCGAAGAACATCAAGACCATTCTTGTCAGGCAGGCGGATATCAAGGATCACTATATCAGGCCCGAAAAAGGTGTTCTTCTCGATCCCTTCGGTTGCAGAGATCGCGCAGCACACATCATAACCCTTCTCGCTCAGGAACATCTCCAGGGATTCGAGCAGGGATTGTTCGTCGTCGATAATAAGGATCTTCTTTTTCTTCATACTGTCTTCCTGGCAGGTATTGTGAGAAAAACGTGGATCCCCTGGGGTTTTCTCGAGGCTGTATGAACTGTCCCTCCATGTGCCTCTATGATCTTCTTCACGTTGGAGAGCCCGAGCCCGGTCCCTTTTTTCTTGTTGCTGAAAAACGGATCAAAGATATAAGGAAGGTCATCAGGGCTTATACCTGGACCATTATCGAAGATCTCGATCTGTATAGTCCCTTTGCCCTTTGCTTCATGCCTGGTAATGATCGTTATCTCACCGCCGTCCTGTAACGCCTCAACAGAATTAAGGAGCACATTGATAACTGCCTGTTCTATCCTGTCGTGATCCAGGAGGATGCCGGGGATCTTTTTCCCGTATCTCTTCTTCACAAGGATACCCTTTTCTTTCATCTTGACATCCACAATCTCGAGACATGAATCAATAACGTTGTGGATTGAGACGGGTTCAAAATTGAGCCTTATCGGTTTTGCAAAATTGAGCATCTCGTCGAGGATCCTTTCGAGTCTTGATGTTTCATTAAAGATAATCTCCATCCGTCTCTTGTCATTTCCGTTGAATTCCGTATTCTTCAGGATTATCTGGCTGTTCATTTTTACCGATGACAGGGGGTTTCTGATCTCATGCGCAAGAGACGTGGTAAGCTTTCCGATGTGGGCAAGGCGCTCGGATTCCCGGATCCTTCGTTCGGTCTCCATCCGTTCCGTAATATCACGGCAGATCCCTGCTGCTGCATATCTGCCCTGGTAGAGGATACGTTTTACCTTATTCTCTGTCGGGAGATTGCTGCCATTCTTGTGGCGCCGGTAATACATATAAAGGTCCCTTGTATCCTCCCCTGTCATTCTCTGTTCGTAGAACCTTTTCACCGCAGGCAGGTACTTTGGCGCCACAAGCTCTGTATAAGGTTTCCCGATGATCTCCTGGAGGGTGTACCCGTGGAGGTCGCAGAAGGCCTGATTCGCGAAAATAATGTTCTCGTCCTGGTTCACGAAATAGCCATCGTTGATCTCCTCGATAAGGACACGATATTTCGCCTCTGACTCCCCAAGCTCTTTTGTCCTTTCCGCCACCTCCTGTTCGAGGTTCTCTGCGTGGTTCCTTATCTGTTTTTCATGGAGAGACTGGAAGAAGTCGCTGAATTTTGTAATGGTATAAAAGAGACATCCGTTCAGCTTCTCCATGGCGCGGCGAAGTTCATCTCCTTTCAGCTCCTTTACGAAGACAGGGAAGATGGTGGTCCTGTAAAGCTCATAGGCGTTCTGTACCTCGGAGAGTGAAAAATCACCCCGAAGGCGGATCTGGGTGATCCAGTGGATATGACAGTCTATCCTTGAAAAATCATTATTGACAAGGACCGCGTAGCTCGCGTCATATGCTCCTGCCACGGTAATATAAAGCTCATCCCGTGACCGCTTGCCGTAGCGTGGGCTTACCTTTAAAAGACGGTCAATCCATTCCTCAATGACCTGTTCACGGTACTTTGTCAGGATCTCAGAGATATCCACAACAACAGATTGTATCCTGTTAATGTCCTACGGTCAAGTAGTTACCCCGGATTTTCTACCATAGGATGAGCATGGTGAAAGGTTAAGAAGGATCTCGTCAGGCGTAAGGCGTCAGGCGATTAAGCCCCCTTACGTGCCCTAATCAACAAAAGTGTTTACAAGCAGAGACTCAATTTTCTCATTAATGTTTTTTATCAACAGGTAAAGCGCTGTCCTTCATGGAAAGGGAGATCCTCTTTCTTCCGACGTCAACATCAAGGACGGTGACCTTCACTTTCTGATGAACCTTTACTACATCGTTCGGATTCTTAACGAAGCGGTTTGAGAGATGACTGATATGTACCAGGCCATCCTGGTGAACACCGATATCCACAAAGGCGCCGAAAGCGGTAATATTGGTAATTATCCCCGGGAGCTTCATGCCGGGTTTCACGTCTTCTATCTTTTCAATCCCTTCCACAAAGGAAAAGGGCTCGAATTGTTCACGCGGGTCGCGTCCCGGCCTGGCAAGTTCGCTCAGTATGTCATTGAGTGTCGGCAGGCCTGCTGAATCGGTTATGTAGCGTTCTGCATCAATTCTCTTCCGAAACTCTTCGCTCTTTATCAAATCCTTTACTGAACATGCAAGGTCTTTTGCCATTGCCTCTACGATCCGGTAACTCTCCGGGTGAACCGCGCTTCCATCGAGCGGATTTGCTGCGCCTGCGATCCTGAGAAATCCTGCCGACTGCTCGAACGCCTTTGGCCCCAGTCTTGGAACCTTCTTCAATCCCTTTCTCGATACAAAGGGACCGTTTTCATCCCTGTATCCTACAATGGCCCTGGCAAGTTGCGGCCCCAGTCCTGAAACATAGGCGAGGAGCTGCCTGCTTGCCGTATTTACCTCTACACCGACGGCGTTGACACAACTCATAACCACGTCATCAAGGCTTCTCTTTAACGCATTCTGATTAACGTCGTGTTGATACTGGCCGACTCCGATCGATTTCGGATCAATCTTTACCAGTTCTGCAAGCGGGTCCATGAGGCGTCTGCCGATAGACACCGCACCTCTCACCGTCACATCATAATCGGGGAATTCCTCCCTTGCCGTCTCTGACGCGGAATAAACGGATGCCCCGCTCTCGTTCACGATAATCACAGGTATTTTCCTGAGCGGTTCAATGCCCTTTAAAAAGGTCTCGGTCTCTCTTCCTGCCGTTCCATTTCCCACTGCAATGGCCTCTGTCTGAAACCTTCCACAAAGCTCGATCATCTTTTCCGCTGCTCTGGCAGCCTCTTTCTCTGATTGATGGGGAAAGATAGTATCATTATGGAGAAGCCTTCCCTGCTGGCTAAGGCAAACGACTTTGCAGCCGGTTCTGAATCCGGGATCAATTGCAAGGATGTTCTTCTGGCCCAGCGGGGCGGCGAGAAGGAGCTGGCGCAGATTTTCTTTAAACACATTGATCGCCTCTTCGTCGGCCCTCATTTTCGTTAGTACTCTAATCTCCGTTTCCATGGATGGAACAAGAAGACGTTTGTAACCATCTTCCATGGCCTCTTTTACCTGCAAGGAACCGGGATTCCCGCCCTTGACGAAATACACGGACAGGATCGCGATAGCCTCTTCATCGGGTGGAACGATACCAAGCGTCAGAATCCCTTCGTTCTCTCCCCGTCTCATGGCAAGGATCCGATGAGAAGGGGCGACGTTGACAGGCTCTTCCCAATCATAATAATCCCTGTATTTAATACCAGTTTCCGCTTTGTCGGGTACGACCTTTGTTTTAAAGACCGCCTTCCGGATGAACAGGTCTCTTATAGCGGCCCTGGCATCGGCATTCTCATTTATCCACTCTGCCATGATATCCCTTGCCCCCGCAAGCGCTTCCCCGGCCGAACCGACCTCTTTCTCAGCGTTAATGAAGGCGCGTGCTTCTCCGAAAGGGTCACTATTCACGGGGTCTTTCATGTCCTGCGCGAAAAGACGCTCCGCTAAAGGTTCGAGCCCTTTTTCTCTCGCAATGGCGGCCCTTGTCCTGCGCTTTGGCCGGAAAGGCAGATAAAGATCTTCCAATATGGCCATCGTTTCAGCTTTGTCAAGCTTGTCTTTCAACTCGTCAGTCAGGAGTTGTCTTTCTTCAAGAGAGCGCAAAATGGAATCTCTCCTGCTGTCCAATTCCTCGAGTTGTCCGAGACGATCCCGTATGGCAGCAATGGCCACTTCGTCTAAGGAGTTCGTAACTTCCTTCCGGTAACGGGCAATAAAGGGGATTGTCGCGCCTTCTTCAAGAAGTAACGCCGTTGCGTTAACCTGTTTTATTGTGAGATGCAGCTCAATGGAAATCTGTTTAATGTGTGCTTCGTTCATAAACCTCAGAGGGGGTATTATGCGCAGTCGGCGGGGTCGCCCTTGATCTTTGCGAGTGCGTGGGGAATGGCATCGATGACAAAGCCGAGGCATTCGACGGCGCCTTTCGGACTCCCCGGGAGGTTGATTATCATGCTCTCGCCGCGGATACCGCAGATACCTCTCGATATGATACCGTGGGGCGTTATTTTATAGCTCTCTATCCGGATCACTTCCGCAAAGCCGGGCAGCTCCCTGTCGATCACCGATCGTGTCGCTTCCGGGGTGACATCCCGCTTTGCGACCCCTGTGCCGCCTGTCGTGACAACAAGGTCAACCTTCTCGTTATCGATGAGCCTTTTTATCGCATCAGCTATTACCGGGATCTCGTCGGGCACGATGACGATCTCACGCACATCGTATGCATCACCAAGGAATTCTTTCAGGGCAGGTCCGCTCGTATCTACCCGCTCCCCCCTCGAACCCTTATCACTGACCGTTATAATTGCAACCTTATATTTCATCGTATCACTTCTATCTCATCCCCTGTCTTCACTTCACCTTCTGTGAGTACCTCCGCGAATACCCCTTCCCTCGGCATCACGCAATCGCCGACCTGCTGGAAGATCGCGCACCCGGCGTGACATTCTTTTCCTATCTGCGTCACGCGGAGGATAATGCCCCCGCCTACTCTCAGTTTTGTTCCCACGGGCAATGTAAAAAGTTCGATCCCTTCCGTTGTAAGGTTCTCCGCGAAATCCCCGTAACCCACGTCGATCCCTTTTTCTTTGATCTTTGCGATACTGTCCGTTGAAAGAAGGCTCACCTGCCTGTGCATGAAGCCGGCATGGGCATCGTCTTTCAGACCCTTATCCCGAATAAGCATGCATTGCCCTACATTATGTTTCTTCTCGCCTTTGTCTTTACTGATGTTGACCGATACTATCTTACCAACCATATAAAAATGTCCTTCCTGAAATTATAAATCCTATAACTAAATTCTAAACAATATCAAAATTCCAATAATGAATGTCCATAACATTTTGAATTTGTGACATTCGGATTTGTTTAGAATTTAGAATTTCGTGCTTAGGATTTATTTCCATTTTTCATTTTCTCGTATATTTTCCGCTCTTGCCGCCACTTTTTTTAAGGAGATAGAATGGCCCGAGCTCAATGCTTTTATCAACTGCCTTGCACATGTCGTAAATAGTCAGCGCTGCCATCATGACGCAATTGATTGCCTCCATCTCCACGCCCGTCTCGCCCTTGGTCTTTACCGTTGATATAATGTCGATGGTATGCTTTGAATCATGAAAGGTATATTCAACATCGACGTGTGTCAACGAGAGCGGGTGGCACAAGGGAACAAGGTCGTGTGTCCTCTTGGCGCCCATGATCCCCGCGATCTTGGCAACCGTGAATATATCGCCTTTTGGACCATAACCACTTTTAATAAAATTGTACGTTGCTGCCGACATTGTTACCCTGCCGAAACCAACGGCCTCCCGCTCAGTCTTTTTCTTCGCCGTAACGTCCACCATCCGCGCATTACCCTTGCTGTCAATATGGCTTAATTTCATCCACTCCCTCCACTAAAATAACCAATCACCAGGCACCAATGACCGAATACCCAGACGAGAAATAATGCCCGGAAGTTTTTTTGGTCATTGTATATTGGTGATTAATTGGAGCTTGGTTATTGGTGTTTGGTTATTATCCGTGCTATCCACCTATACTCCTTAAGTTCCGCTGACACTTTCTGATCTGTCCCATTTCGTGCTTGTTCGCAGGTTTTACCTTCACCACGTTTTTAACAAACTCCTTTATCTCTTCATCGCCGGCATTCCTTCTCATGAGGCTTTTCACATCATATTCCGTATCAGAGAAGAGACAGGGCCTTATCATGCCTGTTGATGTGAGACGTATTCTGTTGCATTCTGAACAGATATGGGTAGACACGGGACTGATAAAACCTACCTTGCCTTCACTTCCCACAATCCCGTACATCTTCGCCGGTCCTTTCGTGGTATTCAATAATGGCTCCAGGGGATATACGGCCCTTATCCGTTCTTCAATCATGTGGGATGGCACAATTTTAGAACTGTCCCAGAGCGTCGAATCTCCAAAGGGCATAAATTCTATGAACCTTACCTCTTGCCCCCATTTCTTTGCGAGCCTCGCGAAATCGAGGATTTCATCATCATTAAAATCTTTGATAACGACGGTGTTTATCTTTATAGGGCGGATACCGGCATACATGGCTCTCTCAATGCTCATGAGGACTTCGTCGAAGGCGTCAACACGGGTGATCTCGGTAAACCGTTCGCGTTTTAATGTATCAAGACTGATATTCACCCTCTTCAGTCCTGCTTCCTTCAGCTCGAGGATCTGCCGGCCGAGAAATACTCCGTTTGTCGTGAGACTTACATCATTAATACCCTTGGTTGAAAAGATCTCCTTCAACAGAAAGGGTATCCCTTTCCGCGTGAGAGGCTCTCCTCCTGTAAGACGTACCTTTGTGACGCCCAATTCCGAACAGATCTTTACAAACCGTATGATCTCCTCATATCTGAGTATCTCTTCGTGGGAGACAAACGGAAATGCACCATCAACACAATATTTACAGCGCAGATTGCACCTGTCCGTAACAGAGATCCTGATATAATCAATCACGCGGTTGTATTTATCGATTAACATTTCCAAATCCTTCTTTCAGTTATCAGCCGTCGGCAAACAATAGACAGCGGACAACCTTTCCTCTGGTTGTCATTGCGAGCCCGCAGGGCGCGGCAATCCCATCTTTTGTCATCGCCACGTCGCTTCGCTCCTCGCGATGACAATACAATTGTGTAACATTGGGCATAGAACATTGAACAAATCTCACCTCACGCATTTCGTCACCAGTTGATACTGTAAAGGGTAAAAGGTTTAATACCTTTCACTTTTCACATTTTACATTTCGCGGGGTTCGCCGCTGTTATAGTTTACCATATTTTATTGTCCCTGTATCCTCTGTATTGTATCCGCCAATCTCTTCCAACCTCTTTTTGAACAGATCAGACCGGATGATCGCCATGAGCTTTGTAAAACGTTGATCTTCCGCAAACGCTCCGGTAACAACGAGGTCGTACTCCTCTTCTGCCAGCGGAATAAAATCGAGAGAAAAAAGCCTTGCGACAGCATAGATAGCAACGCCTGCATCCGCCACCGATTCTCTCACCATGATGCCAATGGCAGTATGAGAAGACTCTTCCCTTTCATAGCCATGTATCGATTCCTTTTTGATGCCTTTTTCTTTTAATAAAAGATCAATAAGTATCCTCGTCCCGGAGCCGAACTGCCTGTTTATGAATTTTATATCTTCCCGTCCGACATCCTCTATCCCTGCTATTCCCTTCGGATTGCCCTTTTGAACGACAAGCCCCTGCTGCCTCTTCGCTATATGCATCAGGATCACGTTTTCCCCGGCGAGGTATCTCTCAATGACCGGTATATTATAGACATTCTCCCGGTCGTCATAAATGTGTGTGGTACAGAGATCCGCCACGCCCTTTTTTACTGCGAGGATACCGCTCAAGCTGCCTGTGTGGGTTGACAAAAGGTCGGTTTCCGGATGGGCCTTCTTCATAAGGTCCCTCATGATATCAAGAGACAGGTCATGGCTGCCGACGATATGGATCCTGTTTGTGATGTCGCCTTCATCCTTCAGCAACTGGCAATCGATCTCCGCGTCTTCCCCGTACCCTTCTATGTTCCCCGGTATCCGTATGAGGCCATCGGCGCGGGCCATTGAAGAGAAGATGCTTGCCCCTCTCGGCAAAGGAAAAACATAATACCTGCCGTGATGTTTCTGGATATTGACCCTCACGATCTCCTCCATACCTATCCTGGAGGGTATTTTATAGGGGGTAAGGCACGGCACAGAGCGTTTATGAATCTTCGATGATGTCAGCCTTTCGTAAACCGGCTCAAGAAAGCTCTGGAAGCTGACTGCCGCAGACACGGGGTAGCCCGGTATACCAAATACAGGCTTGTTGTTAACGATACCAAAGACAGCAGGCCTCCCCGGCATCATCGATATGCCATGGAACACAAGGGCTCCCAGCTCACGGATAACATCCTCTGTATAATCTTCATCGCCGGCGCTTGAACCTGCGTTAATCATCAATACGTCATAATCATTGACAGACCCGTCGACAACTTCGCGGAGTTCCTTCCTGTCGGCAATGATCGCATGCCTTGTTGCATGAAAACCGGTCTCCCCGGCCATCTCGGCAAGGAGGTAGGAATTAAAATCAATGAGTCTCCTTCCGTGGCTCCCCGTATCTGATGATACGTCATAGACATCGATCAGTTCTTTACCTGTAGGGATAATGAGGATCTTAGGTATTCTTCTCACGTGGACATGGGTAACACCGGCGGAGATCAGCATCCCCGTATCAAAGATCCCCATTGTATGATTTGTGGGTACCAGCATATCGCCTTCTATGATATCCTCGCCGATCATCCTTACATTCTGCCAGAGGAATAAAGGCTTCCTGATCACTATGTATTGCCCGGATTCTTCAACCTCTTCCCTTATCACAACGGCGTTCATACCGTCGGGCATGCCATCGCCGGTATTGACGTGTACGGCATCGCTGCCTTTCATGAGAGAAAGGGGATGGGTCATATCAGCTTCAAGGGTCTTTTCAAACATCGTCGCATAGCCATCCATTGCAGAACATACAAAAGGCGGGTTGGAACATTTTGCATATACAGGCCTTGTTGTTATCCTGCCTTTGCTTTGATACGTTGGGATCAATTCTTCATCCTCTATAGGATGGATATGTTCCAGTATCTTCCGGACAGCCTCTTCACTCTTTATCGTCTCGAGATATCTTTTCATCGGAATATCCTGTACAAACTATAAGCACTAAATCCTAATATCGAAATCCTAAACACTATCAAAATTCAAATATCAAATTTTCAAAACGGAAAATGTGTCGGTTTGATATTTGAACATTGGTACATTTGAATTTACGCACAAAACAACCTATCCCGGATATATCCTGCAGGGCATGGCGCCGGGCTTTCCCAAGCAAACCGTCGCGAGGCGAGGAAGCTCGGTCTTTTGCGAAGCAAAAGTTCCGAAGCTTAAACGCGAGCAATTGGAGCCGCTGGAGCGGAATGAGCGTGTTTGTGGGGAAGAGCTCGGCGTCATGCCCATTTTATTATCTTCATCATTCAAACATTACCACTTCTACCTTCTCGTCTTTTTCGTAGCCATCCCTGCCTTCAGGGACGATGATGTATCCCGCAGCGTCAACAAAGGAGGAGATAACGGGTGATTTTGAGAATATCGGTGATACATAACGATCTCCGTCTACCTCTATGATCGTAACCTTCACGTATTCTTCGACGCCGTTTGTTGAAGAGATATTTGTGCTCAGAATCCCCGGCATCCTCTTTACTCTGTATCCTTCTTCGCCTTTCAGCCTTCGGAGCAGAGGAAGCACAAATCTCATCGTAACCATTACACATGAATTGGGATGCCCCGGCAGACCAAATACCGGCTTTCCCCATAACCTTCCGAAGATCGTCGGTTTCCCCGGCTTGATATTGATCCCGTGAAAGAGTATCTCTCCACCGAGACGCGCGATAGCATCTGCGATACAATCCCTTTGTCCCTTGGAACTGCCCCCGGAAAGGATTATCAGGTCACACTCCCCTGTCAATTGCAGTTTACCGGCAATACTATCAACCGTATCCTTTCCTATCCCAAAAAAATTACAGGACGCGCCATTGCCTTTCAGGATATTCGCTATGGCGTGCCCGTTGATGTCTCTTACCTTTCCAAACGGCGGCGTCTCTTCAACGGATACGATCTCATCGCCCGTCGATATAATGCCCGCGACAGGTCGTTTATAAACAGAAACACCTGACATACCGATGACGGAAAGAACACCGATATCAAAGGCAGAGATCTTCCTGCCTTTTTGCAGAACGATCCTTCCTTTCGCTATGTCTTCACCCTGGAAGCAGATGTTCTCTCCTCTGTGGAGCGTTTTCGTCACCTCAATTGCATCCCCGGCTGTCCTTACAAACTCCTGCATCACCACACCATCCGCGCCTTCCGGGATCATAGCGCCCGTCGTAAGATAGACGCATTTTCCATCCTCAAGTTCAACATCGGCTGGTTCACCTATCTTTATCTCTCCCTGTATGTACAGGAATGAAGGGTTTGTTTCCTTTGCCCCCTGTATATCCTTTACCTTCAGCGCAAATCCGTCGACGAGCGATCTGGGGAAAGGTGGTATATCCTCCGGCGACACAACATCTCCGGCAAGTATGCGGTGAAGGGCATCGTCTATGCCGATCGTTTCCTTAACAGGATCTGCCCTGAACGAATCGATTATCGCTAATGCTTCTTGGGAAGATACTGCCTTCAAAAATTCCATGTTTCTGTTGGTCCCTCCATTCAGTCCTGAAAAGTTTTCCGCTTCATATTAAGCAGACACTAAGATTGTAAGATGGATAAATCCAATACTACACATCTCATATCATACCATAACAGATCATTTTTTAAATTGAAATTTACTGAGAATTACTGCCTATCGCAGGATCCAGTGAATGGAGGCGGCAGAGACGATAAGCGTTACTGCGAGAACCGTGGCAATGATCTCCCATTCCCACCTGTTCACCTTCACGATCTCATGCCAATCACAGCTTGTACAGTATAGTATCTTTCGTCCGGCAAACTTAAGGAACCATTCTTTGGGGTGTCTCCGGTAACTTCGTCTCACAGGCTGCTTGCACTTCGGACAGGTGATGGATGTCAGTACTGTCCTCAGGTACAATTCATCAACTGAAGTAGAAAATCTTCTTGGAATGAGATTGATCTCGCTTTGTATCTGTGTATGGTCGGCAAAAAAATCCAGATCCTTGATCCCCCTGTACTCTTCATCAACCGCTACCCGGAGACTTCCCTGCGAGCTTCCTATACGGTTATTAACAGGCATGTCATCGGTCCTTTCCCTTTATCATATTGACATTATACATCTTTTTAAACCGAAATTGAACTCATATTTCACAAGCTCGATCCTTTCTTCAGTTTTTCGATAAACCTGTCTAACTCAGACTCCGTGAATAACGTCCTGCCTACAAGCTTAACGGGCGATATATATCCCCTGGCAATCAATCTATAAAGATTGGCTTTTGAGATCTTCAATATCCCCAATGTCTCCTTGATAGTATAAAGTTTGTCCATGCACTAAATTTCATTATACATTGTAGTATCATATTGTCAAGTTAAATCTCATAATATCTCATAATAAATATTATTGTATCTATTTAAATACTATATGACCTATAATGAGATATTATGATACATTATGATACTTTTAGTGATAGAAAATGAGTTTAATATCAATTTTTAGGCTTAATGCGATTTTTATAACGTATTGTTTCCGCTCCAACACCTGAAGAGGCCGGGGTTGAAGGGAATGAAATTTTTGTCACTGCCTGGGTGCGGGAGACAGGCGGCAAACATTACATGGAAGTTGAAGGTATTTTCATTAATCCAGTTGTAGTTTGCTCGTGTTTCACCCATACCGTTCTCTTTGACATGGTCTCTCCTTTCCTGTTTTGCCATTGTGTTGCCGGTCATTCATTAAATCTTCTTACTGACCGTGTACTTAAAAAGGCCAGCTGTATTTGTAATAATTATCTATAATTTTGGCAATGCGCGACTCATCCCATTCCGGGTCCCAACCTAATCCGAGGTCCTCGTTGATAAGGACTATGGAAAGGTCGGTGTTCAGGGGTTTCTTTTCCAGAATAACGGTAATGTTGCACAGTCTGTCCCGACTGTCACAATCATAGCACTTACCCTTTTCAGCACATGGCGTCTTATATCCTTTTTGTCTCGCATGTTCCGGCGCCAGAACGTTCTTGATGCGATCGACAGCCGCACTCACATCCTTTACAATCTTATTTCTGCCAATAACCAGGATGACTCTGGGCGCCGCAAAGATTATACCGGCAACCCTATTGCCATTACGGTCTATGTTGACAATGTTCCCATCCGTTGTAACAGTATTGCTGCCGGTAATGAAGACATCGGCCCCGAAGGTCTTTCTCATCATGCCTATAAACTCCCTGCGTTTGGCCGGGTCATTTTTTATCCCCGCGGTCATCTCCGGCACAAAAGGATTTATGATCTCATTGCCTCTTTGCGCCAGCGCCTCGAGGACATCTATTTGCCGCAGAGTTACCGAATCGGCAACGCCTACTATGGCATTCCGCGGTATTAATTCAAGCATTATTTCTTTAGCTTCTGACCCGGTCTCTGCAAGGTGTGCATCAAAATCGTTAGCTTTAAGGGACTTCAGGGTGAGGGCTATTTCTTTTGGTATAGATATATCCATAATGATCTTCTCCCGATTTCACGGAGCACGGTCAGGCTGTCATCTTCCTCCTCTCGTATTCCAGGTGACATGGATAACGCAATACGTCGTTTGTGGTGCCAGGTCTTCATAAACTTTCCGTGGCTTTCTCTTTGTTCTCCTCCGGCTATTTCATTCGATTAGGCAGAAATGATGCAACTTGCGGGAAAATAATTATGACTATCATGCATATTACCATAGCCACAATAAATGGCATCACGCCTGCAAATATTTCATTTAATTTTACATCCCTGGTAATACCTGCTACGGCATAAACATTCAAACCAACCGGAGGGCTCACTAATCCCATCTGAGCAAGCAGGGTAATTAATACTCCAAACCATATTGGATCAAATCCTGCCTTTACAACTGCAGGCAAAAAAACCGGTACCAGAAGCGCGATCATTCCTGGAGCATCCATGATACATCCGGCTATAAAGGCTGCGAACGAAATAAATGCCAACAGCATATAAGGATTGAGTCGGGTCGCCAGGTCTCCCATTGCCATTGATATCTTGGTTACAGCCAAAAAGTTGCTGAAAATTATGGCTCCAATGATAATGATAAAGATCATGCCTGAAAGCTTAAGGGTATCTTCCAATGCACCAATAAGACGGGCAAATGTAAAACTTTTTGTCATTATTGCAATGACCAGGGAACCAAAGACCCCCAATGCCCCGGCCTCTGTAGGGGTAAAAAGACCAAAGTAGAGGCCTCCAAGCACAAATACAAGTAATAATATGGAGTCCCATATCTTGAAAATGGACATAATCTTTTCTTTGAAAGCAATTGTATAGGTAATCGTGGGGACTTTGACGGGATTACATTTAGCATAACAATAAATATATCCACAAAATAAGATTGCGAGTAATATTCCGGGTAAAATCCCGGCAATGAATAGTTTCCCGATAGATTGCTCCGCCATTATTCCATACAAAATGAAACTCAAACTGGGAGGGATCAGGATCCCCAGTGTGCCCCCGGAAGCGACACAACCTGTAGCGAACTTTTGATCATATTTGTATTTCTTCATCTCCGGCAGAGCAACTGTACCCATCGCCGCCGCAGTAGCCGGACCTGAGCCACAGATAGCCGCAAAAAAAGAACAGCCAAAAACAGTTGAAATAGCCAGGCCGCCCGGAACTTTTCCGCAAAGCTTATAGGCTGCATCATAAAGCTTCGAACTCAGTCCTGAATAGAAATTAAGCTCTCCCATAAGTATGAACAAAGGCACAACTGCCAGCCCATAGTCGGAAATTGTAGAATACACCCGTCTTCCCAGGAGATTTAAACCGGCTTCTGGTGTTACTATCACGCTATAACCCACAAAACCTACAAGAGTCATGGCCAGACCAATCTTCATCCGACCTAACAAAATTAAACCAAGAAACAATAATATACCCGCCGTACCTATCGTATAAGTACTCATTCTATCCCCCCGTTTTTAGGTGTTCGATTGAGATGCATTTTGGTCGCAATCAATACACCCCATGCTGCACAACAGAGGGCTATATAATAGATAAAAGGATATATAGGTACCCCAAGGGTATCCGATAACTCCCCGCTTTTTCTCATTTCCTGCGCAATACTAAAACTTTGCCAGGACATCAAAAAACACAGGATCATTGAAATAAAGTTGATACAAGCGCCAGTGATTATTTGCACTCTCTCCGGGAAGCGTTCTGTGATAAAACTTACCTCCAAATGCCCACCTTCCAAATGGGTGTAAAGCAATGCGCCACATATCAATATGACATTTAAAAACTCGGTCATCTCAGGGACACCCAGAATTGGTTTCTGAAATAAAAAACGCATAAAAACATGCGCCGTGATCAAAAATGTCATTATTAACATTGAGATCAAAGGCAGCCATTTGATAAATCGAACTGCCGATAAAACGCTTTTCACAAGAATATTATTCGGAGAACTCATGTGTTCCGTAGTCATCTGTATGCCCTCCCTCCTTATTCGTATTATCCTGTCCCTTAAGCGCATAGCGCATGTCTACATGCCCGGGTATCATCGCGTTCGCCTCCACTGCCTTCTTCTGCCCCGCACTATCACCCGGAATTCGGTTCTGTCTCTAACCCTGGGGGTGTAACCCTGGGGAGATACGATGGTCATCCCCAAGGTTACAGGGGTGTATTTCATGACAGGTGAAGGTGGGGGCTTCTCCACCTGTCCGGAAAATAGCATTCCACAGAGCGTTCCAGAGGAATCAAGGGAATCTCAGATTGAGCCGTCACTTCTTCAGTATCTGCGCCCATGGTTTTTCTTTGGAAAGGTATTTTGTCCATATCTTCATTTTCTCGGCATAGATCTTCTTTGCAGGCACACCTTTCGATTCCAATCCTGCTATGTATTTGTCGTTTATGGACTCTGCCTTTTTTCTCCACTGAGCCAAATCTTTGGGTGGGAGTATAATAAATTGGTGGCCACCCTCTTTCTTTAAAAACTCTATATTAGCAAGCTCATCGTCATCCCAACTCTTTCCATATTGCCGGGATGCCGATTCACCCATCTGATCCAGGGCCTTTTGTACGTCCGGTGGAAGAGCCTTAAACTTATCAAGGTTCATTCCTACTAAAAATGGCGACGCCAGGCACCCTATAATGGTATGATGGGATGTTACTTCCGACATCCTGTTGGGCTTCATCTGATTAAACGGACCCAGCATACCGTCAACTACACCTCTTTGTAAGGACAGATAGGTTTCCGACATACTGACAAAAACAGGCGTGCCTCCCCATGCCTCCACCATTTCCTTACCAGCACCATATATCCTAATTTGCTTACCCTTTATGTCAGAAAAAGTCTTAATAGGTACCCGGGCATGGATATGCTGTGGAACCTGGACGAATACTGCGAGTATTTTTATGTCCTTAAATTCATCTTGCAGGTACTTGTTAAAAAACTCCCAAAAGGCCACAGAGGCATCTTCGCCGTATGGGATATTGGGAGCCAGGTCTACAAGGGATGTTAAGGGGAATCTTCCCGGGGTATAGGCCGGTACAATCCCATTAAAGATGTCACAGCGGCCTTTGGCTGTCGCTTCATAGGCTTCCTTCGCCTTGACAAGGGTTTCTGCATAATAATAAGTAAAACGAACTTTCCCTTTAGTTTGTTTTTCAATTTCTCCGAATATCTTCCTCGCTGTTACATTTTGATGATCCATCTCTGGAAGAAAACTGGCCACCCGCAACTCTACGGGTTTA
Source organism: Syntrophorhabdaceae bacterium (assembly GCA_028713955.1). Taxonomy (NCBI): domain Bacteria; kingdom Pseudomonadati; phylum Thermodesulfobacteriota; class Syntrophorhabdia; order Syntrophorhabdales; family Syntrophorhabdaceae; species Syntrophorhabdaceae bacterium. The sequence continues at coordinate 2,516 of JAQTNJ010000032.1, read as the reverse complement.
GGGCTTGAGGCGGCCTGTACTCCATTTGAAAAACCCGCCATCAGGGCAAGTACCAAGGTGCATACCAGCATTTTTATTATCTTAGTTCTCATTTTGTTCCTCCCTTTTTAGATTAATAATGAAATCAAGTTACGTACATCCTCAGCATCCTCAAGTTTGCCGATGACTGAAACAACCCGGTCCCTGTTCCCGGCTGACAGGGGTTTGCGTGCATAATTCATGCAATCCTGAAAATGCTCAAGGTGTTCTTCATTGGTCAATGGGTTTTCGGGCATGCCGGGGGCAGCCTTTACCAGCTTCTCGTATACTTCATTACCCCTGGTAAATATTGTTACGTCAGATCCGAGGGTACATTCTACTCCCGGTTCCTCCAGACCGGTGTCAGGAATAATTGTAATTCGCTCCACAAGCTCCATGATCTTCGGGTCCCTGATAGATGATTCCTCGAAATGTTCAAGTTGTGAGGCCCTCCGGAGAATTGCATTGGCTACGCAATACCGGACGCTGAACTGGGCATTTACCCTTGGGTTGTCGCCAATCTTGAAGTGATGACCTACAAGCTTATGACAATAAGGTGTCTGCCTTACTTCTACGCGTGTTACGTCCTCCGGTTGAAAACCATGCTCCTTCACAAGCTCAAGCGCGGCGTGTGTACTGCTTAACGTGCAGCCGCAGCTCGGATATTTTTTGCACAAACTGTTATGGAATAAGAACGTTTTGCCCAGATCCCCGGTCAAATCCTCAGGCGTGAATCTGTCCTTCCCGTAGAGGTGAAGGTACCCGTAGATGCCGTCAATGAAGTTCGGCGGGCCGGTAATGCCTCTCTGCGCCAACTGTGCACAGATAATTGCGTTCTGTGAAGCAAAACCCTGTATTGCCGTCACGGCGAATACACCGTCTATGTTGGACTGGAAACTCCCTCCGGATCTGTTAAAGGCGAGGGCCAGGGCATTGTGCATCTGTGCCGGGCTCAAGCCCATGATCCGGCCCGCGGCCGCCGCAGCCCCGATGACGCTGGCGATCCCGGTCGGATCGAAGCCGTCGAAAAGGGAACACAAGGCGAGCCTCGCGGTTACCTCCGAACCGAGGGTAACGGCGGTTATGAACTCTTTACCGCTGCAGCCCCCTGCGAGCTCGACGGCTGCAAAGGCCGTGGGGATTACCGATGCGCCGATATGTACCCCCGGAGGCATACCGTCTTCATAGTCCAGCGCCCGTGCCATAATGCTGTTAACAAACGCTGCGTTGTAGGCCGGCACCCTGCCGCCATGCACAAAGATCGTGGCCTCCTCTTTCCCGCCCCACTCCCGAACCAGTTTCACCATCGGGTCTGCATCCGGCTGGGTCGCTCCTGCAACAGTCGTCCCCACTACGCCCAGGATAAGATTCTTTGTGAAGTCGACTGTAATACGGGGCAGGGCCTCATATCCCGTAAGCGTCACAAATTCAGCGAGCCTTCTTTCAACCTCCATATCTCACCTCCTCCTTTAAAGGGTATATCCCTCCTGGTCGAAGTATCCCCCGGGTTCACCGGGCTTCACATCCAGGTACTTGTCAAGATTCTTTTTAGAAGTGGAGCTGTTACCGTGGTAGAACTCGAAATCCTGCAGGCAATTGAGACCGTAACAATTTCTGAACATTGTCGACGGATAAGGCGGTTCAAAATTGTGCTTCCAGCGCAACTCGGCATATGCCTTCTGTACCTCTATAAAATATTCAATGGGAGGGGTCTTCTGGCCTTCGAAGGCAGAACCTGCTTCCTGGGTCCACAGATTGTACCGGGGAAGCACGCCGTGGCTCATTAGAAAATCCCAACCTCCGGCGGTCGATTTTACCGCAGAGGCAACGTCCTTAAACCCGTTAGGCGTTGCCATCTCTACGCCGATGACAAAATTCGGGTTTACCCTGCCGCGCCCCCAGAAATCGACTGCCCTGATAGTCCGTTTTATCCACTCGTCATAGCCGATATTTTTGTTCTTGCCGGGACAGATCCACTCGAAAAGCTTTCTGTCCCACACCTCGATATTCGGCTGAACGCTGCCGATACCCATTGCATGGAGTCTTTTCCAGCCCGCATCGTCATAGGGAGCGATCTGAACGGTAGTCGGAATCATCACCTGTAGTTTTTCCTTCAAGGCATTTAAACGTTCCTCGTAAAATTCGAGTTCAGTCTTGCCTTGATATGTCTTGAGAATAGTCCCGCTCGAAATATAAAGTACGCTGTAATGGGGATCGACCTCAAGGGCTATTTTAATTGCATCTGCCATCTCTTCCGCCGGTATCTTGGCCACAACGTCTTCGCCGCCCATCTTCTGATCCTTCATTGTGGCATTTATGTTGCAGAAAAGACACTGCTCTCCATTTTTCCATAATTCGCAGTACTTGTTCATCGTCACAAACAACATGCGGCCCTGACCCTGGACGATTGAACCCATCTGGTGCCCGGCTGAGGTTTTCATGTCGTAGAATCTGGGCTTGCGTTCAAACCACACGTTTTTTGCAAGTACTTCATTGCT
>JAQTNJ010000031.1 GCA_028713955.1 Syntrophorhabdaceae bacterium | reverse complement strand
TTCCCCTGATCGCGGAATTGGCAGAGCTGGAAAATGCCGTGATGCGGCTGGCCCTGGAGCTTCGCAAGACCCAACGGCGATGCAACGCACTCTCCAAGATATTTATGCCGGACTACCGGGAAACGATCGTCTATATCACAGGTGACCTGGAGGAACGGGAGAGGGAGTCCTTTGTTATCCTGAAGATGATTCGGGATCGCCTTGAGCAGCCACCATCCGGGAACACATAATACCAATTCGCCTTCATGCAGTTACTGGGGCTTACGCCTGTCCCCGTAAGGGGGTTGCCCCCTCCACAAGCAAAGCCACACCCACTACGTGGGTACCCGGCCTCCCCTTCCCGCCCAAGAATGGGCTACGAAATATATACAGCTTCATTGCCTTCGTCCGGGTACCCCGCTTGCGGGTGATATTTTGATATGATTTGTAAAATGCGAAAACCTTTGCCAATTACAACAGGAAGATCGAAAAAAGGGCCCCTGCAAGTACGATATAGAGTATATCGATCTTTTTTAAAAGGGCTGCAACGGCAGCCGCGACAACGACCAATCGCAGTATATCCCAGGGGACCGCAACGGCGAATTTGATGGTTACAAACAAAAGGAGACCGACGAAGGAAGCGAGGATGCCCTTTGTTGCCCGGTTAAAGAGGGTCGATCGCTGCATCCTGCTGAATACATGTGCTCCGAATATGAGCAAAACAAAGGAAGGAGTAAACATGGCAATGGTTGCGATTATTGCGCCGGCGAGACCATAGGTGAGGAACCCCACAAATGTTGCGGTGATCACGATCGGCCCTGGGGTAATCTGGCCAAGCGCTATACCGTCCATAAAGGTCTTGCTGTCCATCCAGCCGCGGACATTGACGACCTCCTGGAGCATGAGAGGGATTGACGCAAATCCGCCGCCGAAGGCAAAGAGGTCGATCTTCATCATGAGAAGCGCGAGGGTAAACCAACCTCTGTTTGCGATGAGGATCAAGGCCATAAAGGCGGCAAGTATCAGGACAGGCGTGAAAAGCTGTTTTATGAATGCTCCGTGCGCCGTTTCAGTGCTATGGGAGTTGCCTGATGGTGTCGTCCTGAAGACGATCATACCCAACAGCGCAGCGCAAAGGATAACAAAAAAAGGGCTTATACCGTACCAGAAAGCGGAGGCGGACAATAGGGCGATAACGACATCAAGGTAATGCTTCACCGTACCTCTGCCAAATGTATAGGTAGCATTTGCGACAATTGCCACGACGATAACCTGGAGGCCATTAAAGAGGGATATGATCCAGGGAAGGTTCCCCAGCCGTATATACGCCCACGAGAGCATAAGCATAAAAAGAAAAGCCGGGAGACCAAATCCGATATATGTCGCGGCAGCCCCCAAAACTCCCCTTACCTTGAGTCCTACATACGCGGCTACCTGTATGGCGGTGGCGCCGGGTATGGACTGGCAAAGCGCTACCCCGTTTTTGAATGTCTCCTGGTCGAGCCATTTTTTCTTTTTTACCGACAGCTCCCCGATGTAGGCCACCATGGTTGGCCCGCCGAACGCCGTGAGGCCGAGCCTCAGGAAGGAGAGGAAGAGATGCGCAATAGAAATGTCGCTGAACACTTTCTCCACCTTGTCAAACCACATCGAATGATCTGGTATCTTTTTTCATAAACCCGGATCTCCATCATAATGAACATCGTGCCGGGTGAATAGTCGATAATGAATAGAGGATATAGAAAGGTAAAAGGTAAAAGGTGAAAGGTGAAAGACCCTCGTAATTCGTGAATCGTAATTCGTGAATGGATGAACCTTATAGAACGTGAAAAATGGAAGGTGATGGGTAATAGGTGATAGGCCGTGCACTTTGTCATTGCGAGCGGAGCGCGGCAATCTCATTGATAATTCATACCCTATGAGGTCGCTACGTCGCTTCACTCCTCGCACCTTGTGCTTTTCCACTTACGTCTCACGAATTACGGTTGTTCTCGCCGAACGCCGAACGAATAACGCCGAACGTTTTTCTGCAATCTCGATATACGATATACTATCCACTGCTCCTTTCCCACTCACGCCTTACGATTTACGGCTTACGGGTGTTCCGCTATGAGCCGCCTTTCATCCGGAGCAGCAACTCCCGGGATTCCCGCATGAATTCGGCGATCCGCAGCAACCGCCGTGGGGCATTGTTCCTGTCTGCTGGCTCGATCCTACCGTGTTATGTGCTGATATAAGTTTTGTAAGTGATTTGCTGTTGCAGGATTTGCAGGCAATCTCCTCGCTGTCGCCAAAGACCAGATATTCGTTTATGGCGCCGCAACTCTCGCATTTGTATTCGTATATCGGCATCGTATCCTCCTTTTAGTGGCCGTGTCCGCATCCTCCCTGGCCTCCCTGGTGGCCGCTGCATGCGTGCTGCATGGTGAGCTCAGGAAGTTTCCCGTCCTTTAATAGATCTAAATTATCTTTTACCGTCGGCGCCATAGATCTATACACCGTGATGCCCTGGGCATTAAGACCGCGTATTGCCCCTGCGCCGATCCCTCCGACGACCACGGCATCCATGTCGCGTCCTCCAATGGCCATAACAGGATTACATGCGCCGTGAACATGGTCTTTATCTTTGTTGTCGACCATCGTGGTCTTATCAAGTTCTGTATCGACCATGATGAAAATTGGCGCTGATCCGAAATGGTTATACACTGTACTGTTGATGCCTTCGTCTTTCTGTACCGCAAAACAGACTTTCATTTTTTATCCTCCTGTTGAAATAGTGCCTTCTTCTATCTTCAGGGCCTTGCCATGAACAATGGCTTCGGCCACTTTACGCCGTGCCGCATCGAGGATGCGCCCGAATGTTGCCCTTGAAACGTTCATCTTTCCTGATGCCTCTTCGTGGTATAATCCCTCAAGGTCGGCAAGCCTGATGGCCTCCAGTTCATCAAGGCTCAGGGAAACCTCTTCCAGGTGGATGAACGGTATACCCTTCGGTTTGAAATAGTTTGAATCAGGGCAGCAATTAATACAGCGGCATTTTTTTGGTCTGGACATAGATAATTATAAGCATATGCTCATAAAATGTCAAGAAAGGGAAATGTGGCTCATAACAGACCGTATATCGTATTTCGTATATCGCAATGAAATCCGAAATTCTAATATCTAAGCACTAAACAAATTCTAATGTTCCAATGTTCAAAATTCAAAAACGTTAAGAAACATGCATCTGTTTCGGACATTTGATATTTGAGTTTTGATATTGTTTAGGATTTGGTGCTTAGGATTTCGTGCTTGATAATATACTGATAGCTGAAAGTTGTATGCTGAATGCGGATGTTATTCAACGAGGACGTCGGTGATGTCTCTTTCTTTTAAAATGCTCCTCTTCCATGTATTGATCCGGGGAATGATGTAAGGGAGGAGTCTCATCGAATAGTAGGGCGGGAGTAGCGGCAGACCTGCAAGGTCTCCGAAGATGACAAGCATGAAGAGGTTATCGATATTCCCCTTTTCCTTTTTTAGATCGCGATGGAGCTCATAGGCGGTGAATCCGTACAGGACTTCCCTGATGACCTTCGGGAAGCCCTTTAATTTCTTTTTGAAACGGGTGATCAGAGAATCCATTTTTTTCTACTCGCGAGAATCCTCAAATTCCTCAACGTATCGTAGTCTCCTCAACTTAATAATTACAAAAACTTCCTGGCCGATGTCAAGGTTCATCTCGTCGAAGGTCTCCATTGATAATTCTGTTAAAAGACTGCTTCCGTTAATATTTACCTTTATCCTTACCACCGAACGAAGCGGGACAATCTCGGTAATCGTTGCCCTGTAGCGGTTAAGAGCCGGTCCAGGTGGTTTCGTATCGGATATATAGATATCATGGGGCGGGATGGCAATCTTTCTTATCGTGCTTCCCTCATAAGGAAGCACGATCGTCATGTTGCCGGAGACAACCTCTATGAGGCCCGAGGAAAGGACACGGCAATTGTCACAATTCAGGATATTCGGCATGCCGATAAATTCAGAGACCATCTTTGTCTGCGGGTTAAAAAGGATATCCCCCGGTCTGGATATCTGTTCAATGGTGCCTTTGTGAAGGATAGCGATCCTGTCGGCTACCTCCTCTGCTCCAAGGAGGTCGTGCATAACAAAGATTGCTGTTATATCGAGCTTCTTCAATAAAGTACACAATTCTATCCTCAGATATTTTGATGTCTGGGTATCGAGGCTGGATGTCGGTTCGTCGAGGAGGAGGATCTTCTGAAAAGGGGCAATGGCACGGGCAATTGCTACCCTTTGTTTTTCGCCGCCGCTTAAGCCCTGCGGGTATCTTTCCCGGAGCTTTTTGATATGGAGGGCGTTCATCAGCTCATCGACCCTCGCCGTAATAGTTTCTTCGGGATAATGCTGTATCCTGAGACCGTATGCTATGTTGGATGCGACGGTCAGGTGGGGGAAAAGGGCCAGATCCTGAAAGAGATATCCAACGCCACGCTTGTGAGGGGGTATATGGTCTATATTCCTGCCGTCAAAAAAGACCTCCCCTTTGTAGTCCGTCAACCCTGCTATAATATTGAGTATTGTTGTTTTCCCTGAACCGTTCGGTCCAACCAGGGCGAGGGTCTCCCTGTCCTCTACGGTAAGGGTAATCTCCTTCAGGATGTGTTTTGTGATGTTCTTCAGTTCAATACGCGGCATGTGAGATATCCTTATTGTGTTTCCGACAGTCTACACCGGTACATTCCTTCCCGTCAAAAATCTTACACCGTATAGAATGCTGAGCCCGATACCAACAAGGATAAGCACAAACACGGCAGTTCCTTCGATATCCGCACTGGCGAGGCGCATAAAGATAGCAATAGGGATCGTCTCCGTTTTCATCGCCATTGATCCCGCGATAGTAATCGTAGCCCCGAACTCACCAAGCGCCTTTGCCCAGGTGAGGATCGAAGCCGCGATAATCCCTCTCTTGCTGAGGGAAAGCGTTACCGTGAGGAAGGCCTTTGCCGGCGACGCCCCCAGCGTCCTCGCTACTTCCTCATACCGGACAGGAATCTCGTCCATCGCGGCCTTGATAAGACGGATCGCGATCCCGACGGTGGTAATAAACTGGGCGAGGAATATCCCGTAGATCGTAAAAACGAACTGGATACCTTTTTCCTGAATGAATATTCCCGGAGGGGTATTGAAGAAGATGAGAACAACGGCGCCGAGCGCCACCGGCGAGATGATCATGGGGAGCTCAAGAATAGTGTCGATCAGCTGTCTTCCGGGAAAACGGAACCGTGACAATGCGTATGCTGAAGGAATAGCGAAAAGTACCGATATAAGCGTTGCCACCGTAGCGGTAAAAAGGCTCAGGCGTATCGAAAAGAGGGTCCTCTCCGATGTAAGCGTCTCAAGAAAAAGCCGCCCATTGTAAAAATAAAAGAGTGAAAGAATGAGCCCTCCATAAAGGATAAATACGGCGAAACTCAACAATATGGAGAGCTTCTTGAAGGTCATTTTTTCACCCATCCCTCAATGGCGGTGAATTCACCGCCGATGATTTTTCTGGCCCCAACCCAACGAAAGGCTTCATCCGTTGAGCCGAAGTACTGGTACTTCCGGAAGATAGTTTTCACATCCTCGGATAAAAGAAAAAGAATAAATTTATCCGCTTCCGTCCTGTTGCCCGTGTAGGAAATCACCGCTGTCTGACCGGCGCCTATTCGCGAGATCTCGCTCGTTTTCAGTTTTATTGTCCCCACCTTATCAGGATACCACCCCTCGAGGAAGTGGAAACCGATAATAGCATCTACCTGCTTGAGCACGATCAGCGTCGCGAGCTTGTTAAAATCTTCTACGTAGGTAACAACATTTTCCTTAATTGCTTTTTTCTCTGCAGTGGAGAGATTTTTTTCCATGATTTCTACGGCGATGGCACCGATATAGACGATCTCGGGATTTGCCAGTCCTACCTTGATGCCTGGTTTTGTGAGATCCTTCAATGTCTGAATATTTTTTGGATTTCCTTTCTGCACATTGATGCAGGGCGCAACGAAGGCAATGTCTTTGATCGAATCAGGGATGACGACACCTTTTGTTTTTGCCCGTCCCATAATATCCGGCGAGGGAACGACAAAGACGTCACCCCGCTTCGAGAGCAGTATCTGACTGAAAAGCGTGCCGACCCCGCCATAGTTGACATCCACCTTTGTGTCTGTTTCTTGCTGGTAGAGCTTGACAATATCCTCCATGGGGCGCTTGAAGGCGGCGCCGCAGAAGATCAACAGGGGTTCTTTGCCGATTGCATAATCTGTCATGAAGAAGACAGACAGAAAGAAAAAAAGAACAGCGGAAAGTATCTTTTTACACATAGTAGGCTCCTCTCTTAATGTGCGTACGGACAATAACGATCGAACCCGCACGCTTTCGCAACTCCAGCAACAGAAACACCGTAAAAAATAACCGGTCTATTCCCGAGAAATTTTGTAATAGTGCCGTTCACGCAGGTAGAACCGGTAGCGAGTATGATGTCACCCCATGCAAGAACCTCCTCTGTAGCTTCCGGGCCCTCGATGACCAGGCCGAACTTCTCCTTTCCGATGTTGTCCGTGTCGAGGTCGAGAACGCGAATTGAAAATGAACCGGCAAGCTGCTCGATCATGGCCGGCTGATACCCGATAAAGGCTATCTTCGGCCTTCCGAAATGCCTCTCCACAAAGGCGGGAAGCTCTTTCGCACACGCCTTCGGCTCACCGTCCCTGCAATGAACCGTATTCGATGCCCGACCGAAATGGCGCATGACGGCATTGAATCCTGCGATGAACACGGCCCGCTCGAAGTTGTTCCGAAGATCAAGATCCAAAAGGTCCTGGAGGGTACCCTCGAAATTGCCCGGCATGTCCGTAAAGGCCTGTCCCCTGGCATCTCTGAAAACCGCTCCCACCATGACCTCCTTGCCCTTCAGGATCGGGTAGTCCGTGCGGTCCGGCTTACCGATGGCCTCTTCGGGAGAAAGAGGCCGCGCCGAAACGACGTGGACCTTCTCTTCCATCATATGCCCAGCTATTCTTGCCAGTTCCTCTTTCAGGACGTCGTAATAATCCATGTTCCCACCTCATGTTCTTGAAACCGTGTTTTGACTCCGATATTATCTATTTTTTGACCCATTCCACCGGGACTTTGTATTCCCCGCCAATCGGTTTCTTATCTCCTATCCATGTAAAGGCCTCATCGGGGTTCATAAAATAGTGGTATTTCTTGAAGATCGTCCGTCCTTCCTCGGAGAGAATAAAGTCGATGAAACGCTGTGCAAGGGGGCGGTTGGTGGTGAATTTTGAAATCGCGATGGGGATGTAACCGACGCGGGTTATCTCCTCTTTTTTTAACGGTATTGTCTCAATACGTTCAGGGTCCCAGTATTGGAATACCCTCCAGCCGATGACCGCATCCGCCGCTTTGAGTGAAATAGCGGTTGCCGTCTTCTCGCAACTTTCCGTATAGTTGACGAGGTTCTTTCTGAGGGCAGCCTTTTCATCCGGTTTTAGGTTCTTTTCGATGATCTCGACCGCATAGAGACCCACACAGACGCCCTCGGGGTTAGCTATGGCAACGCGAAGGCCAGGTTTCGTCAGGTCCTTAAGAGACCTTACTCCTTTAGGATGTCCCTTGTGGACGTTGATGGCTGGGACAAGGTACACCACGTTTTTCTCTGTTTCGGGAAAGACCAGCCCTTTTTTCTTGGCAATTTCCATATAATCGGACGACCCTGGGAAATAGATATCGCCCTTTTTCGCGAGCGTCATTTGGGACAGGACAAACCCTGACCCGCCGAATGTTATATTGACCTTCACGCCTGTCTTTTTTTCAAAGGTTTTTACAATCTCCTCTGTTGGTGGTTTGCTGGCAGCCCCGGCGAAGACCATAATTTCTTCGGCAAAGAGAGGCGCTGTTGCGAGAAAAGGCATCATACACAGTATTGCCGTTGCCAACATCGGGAAAAGAAATCTTCGCATAACTGAACATACCATAGTGATTCCTCCTTACAACGTTATATACAAACGGGGATAACGGTATAATAAAGAAAAATGCTGATGTTGTCAATAATAATCTTGTTGCTAAAACCTTCTTAAATAACGATCTCCGGGTGATCGTAAAAAAATACTGTTGTCTTGACAGGCAGCCGTTGCTATAAATACAGTATTGACCGGAAGTGGAATGGAAGCTGATAGAAAAAAGGAATTATTAGAAAAGATAGAATCGGGCTATTCGCTGCCTGTAATGTCGGTTGTTGCCGTTAAGCTTGTAGAGTTTGCTTCGGATGATACATGTTCGGTAAATGACCTTACTTCATTGATCGAAAAGGATCCTTCCCTTGCCGCCAATCTCCTGAGAATGGCAAACAGCGCGTTCTTCAGGACAAATAAACCTGTTGCGACATTGCAGCAGGCTATTATGCGAATAGGTTTTCATCAGCTCAGGATTATGGCCCTATCGCTTTCTTTGAGAAATACATTTCCGATGGGCAGGATAGGCGCCCTGGATTATGAGCAATTCTGGCGCATCTCGCTCTACAGGGGATTGCTGGCTCAATCAATATCAAAACATATGAAAATGTTAAATGACGAGGAAGCCTTTTTGGCTGGCCTCATCCTTGAGATCGGCCTCCTGATATTTTTTGATATATTTTTGAAAAATAAGAACGAAGGAGATGAGATCGATTTTTATTCCCTTGAGAAACTTCTGGTCTGGGAGAAGGAACACTATGGTATCAATCACCGGGAAATAGGAGAATCGGCGCTGCGCCACTGGAAGTTTCCGGACAGGACCGTTGAGACCCAGAAATTCTGGAGTACAGGGATTGAAGGCAGCAATATAATTCCTCCACTTGCGCGGGTATGTGAGATAGCGAGGGTTTTATCTGAGAAGATGCTGCACCGTAAAGAAGATTTCCATGTCCTTTTTAGCGAAGCAAGAGAGACCTTTGGGATCTCCGATGAGATCATTAATGACAGCATCATAACCTCTTTGGAACAGGTAGATGAGATAGCGGGGAGTCTGAAGCTGGAATCGAATAAAGAGAGAGACATGCTGGAACTCATGGAAAAGGCGAACCGGACACTCGGCACAATCTCAGAGAAGATCTCACAGGTCCGGACGGGGCAGTCTCTGCCATCCTTTGATGCGCTTGATGTGAAGGCCGAAGAAAAAGATACTGTAACCTACACCCTTCAGGCGGTTGCGCATGAGATAAAAAATCCACTCGTCGCAGTAGCGGGGTTCGCGAAACGCCTCGCAAAGAAGATTGACCCTGATTCAGAGAACGGCAGATATGTTCGGATCATCCTCGAAGAGGCCATGAGACTGGAGGCAAAGCTGAAGGAAATGGGAAGTAACCGATAAATCATGGTATATCGTATATAGTATTTCGTATATCGAGATTGAAAGAATGTGAGGCGATAAACACCGTAAATCGTGAGGGGATAACCCCGTAAAGACGCTCATAGTGACAACGGAAAACTGTTTGCTTTCGTCAGAATTTGTTTTGCGTTGCGATATACGACATACGAAATACGAAATACGCTTTGCTTGATCCCCTTACGGCCTTATATAAAAATTGGCCATATAAGCAAAAGCGTGCCTGTTTATGAAATACTTTTTGAATTGCCCCATGATTTATGTTACTAATGAAATGAATTAAGTACATTTTCGGAGAACAATGGAAAAGATAAGGACATTAAGGGGTTTCAGGGATATCCTCGGTGAAGACATCGAAAAGTTCAAACGCATAGAAAGCGTCTCGAGGAGGTACCTCGATATTCTCGGTTTTGCTGAGATCGAAACCCCGATCCTTGAAAGTACAGACCTGTTTATAAGAAGCATCGGAGACACAACCGATATCGTGGAAAAGGAGATGTTTACCTTTACCGACCTCGGCGGCGACTCACTGACGCTCAGACCCGAGGCTACCGCGGGGGTTGTCAGGGCATACCTGCAGTCCGGTATGTACGCGAAAGAAAGGATAAGCAAGTTATTCGCCATAGGGCCCATGTTCAGACACGAAAGACCCCAAAAGGGCAGGTTCCGGGAATTCCATCAGGTTGACGTAGAGGTCTTCGGAACAGATGACCCGTTCATCGATGCGGAGCTTTTATGGATGATCTCCCTCCTTTTGGGGGACCTCGGGGTAAAGAAGTATACAATGGAGGTCAACAGCGTTGGCTGTAAGCTTTGCAGGGAAGAGTTCAGGGCTGTCCTTGTGTCGTATTTTGAGACAAGGCAGGATCGCTTATGCGAGGACTGTCTGAGACGGCTTCGCAGAAACCCTCTCAGGATATTCGATTGCAAGAATACGCAGTGCATTGAAGTCAGTAGTGAATCACCGCTGCTGTTTGATTATCTCTGCCCAGGGTGCAGCGACCATTTCCAGGGGTTCCTCGCCCATATGAATGATTTCGGGGTACCTGTCATTGTGAACAAACGGCTTGTCAGAGGACTTGATTACTATACAAAAACAGTATTCGAGGTCACATCGGATGAACTGGGTGCCCAGAAGGCCTTTACGGCAGGCGGACGATACGACAACCTTGTAGAAGAGATGGGTGGTCCGAAGACGCCTGCAATCGGTTTCGCCGTTGGTATGGAGAGGCTGGCGCTCCTCGCAGGCAATGAGGAGGGTACCCGGAAACCGGTCTGTTTCTTCGCCTATCTCGGGGAAAAGGCGAAGGCCTATCTCGCCCCGATGACAAAGGCCTTTATTGCTAAGGGATTGTCGTTACGCTATTCCTATGAGGGGAAATCCCTGAAATCCCAGATGCGGTATGCCGATGGTCTGGGCGCAGATTTCGTGCTGATCCTTGGCGATGAGGAGATAGAAAAGAAGGTGATCGTTGTAAGGAACATGAAGGAAAAGGACCAGTTCGAATTACCCCTCGACCTGCCTGAGCTTGCCACGACGATCAGGCAGAAATTCCATAAAGACAGTGAATAGTCGATAGTAGAAGCAGAAAGCCAGTCGATAGTAGATAGTATATCGTATATAGTGGACTACAAAAGTAGCCTCTAAGGCTTCTTAGATATACGAAATACTATATACGATATACTATCAGTTGGTAATCTACTCTTTTCCACCCTCATGTATCTTGAATATTCTGCTCCGGTAGATGATGTATGTAAGGATTATGGCGAGGACAAAACGGAAGGCTATCAGGATGAAGCCGTTTGCTCCGATGACGACAAAGATGAGTGTATCCTCGATCATGGCATGACAGATCGAGAGAAAGAGAAGAATGAGGAAGGCCTCCTTTTTGCCGACGTTCGACGTGCGGATTGAATGGATAATCACGCCGGCCCCATAGGTAAGGCCTATGATAACACCGGTCACGAGGGGGATGAAGCCGTTCTGAGATATCCCGAGGAAGGCAAAACGTTTCTTTGTAAGCTTTGAATCCCTCCCTTTAAGAAATTCATGAAAGATACTGAGAGGCAGTATGATGCAAAGAAGCTTGCCGGATAATACCAGTGAATCTTTGAGGGCTACGAGAACAGTTTCCATATAATGTTCAGTATCACTCCTGACAGTAGACTGAAAAAGACCCGGACAAACATTAAAAGCCAGGCATTTACGCCGGTCTGTTTTGTAACGGCAGTTTCGAGGGGAAGACTGTGGGCAATCCCAAGGATCAGGGCTGCAATTGTTATGTCCTTTGTTGACAGTTCAAGGGGTGCGATCACGGCGATTGCCGCATAGAGATTGATGAAGTATCCGGCCATAAGACCAAGAGCGGCCTCTCCCGGCAGTCCAATGAGTTGCATAAAAGGTTTAAAAAAATCACTTATGATGGCGATGAAACCTGTCTTTTTTATAAACTCTATGACGATATAGAAGGGCACTATTACCTTTACCATGGTGAAGGTTACGGAAATGCCGTTGATAAAGCCCTTCCTCAGAACCGGCAGATAATTATCACTTTTCATCGGCTGCTATATGATAACCGAATACGCCGCTTCTGTCACCTGTTGTAAGTAATGGATGCAAAAATAAGGTGCGCAAAACTGCCATACGTCCCTCTAAGCGGAACAATGCTCCGTGTCGATCCGGCCTTTTCAAAAAATGTTGCCTGGTATCCAAGATCAACCTTGAAATGGTTACCACCTATTGTTGTCCCGATCGTGAAGATATTTCTTGTAGCATCAGGCAGTTCAGGCCCAAGCGTCTGTGCCGGCACAGGGGTCTTATCGTACATATATCCTCCCCTGATCTCGAAGTATTTTGTCCACTGATAATTGAAGCCGAAAGCTATGCTTGGCGCATTGGTCCAGTTTTTACCATAGTATGCATCGGCTGTTTTGTTGTCCGAAGCGATCCTGTAGCCCCGCAAAGAAGACCAGCCGGTGTAGAGGATATCCCCTTCGATCGTCAGAGGGCCTATATTTTTTGCTATTCCGAAGGCAGCGAGAAACGGGAGGATAATCTTCGTGGAGACCCCTGTGGCAGAGGAGGCAAGCGGAGACGGCATATACAGTGACGCCTTTCCGTCATACCTGATCGGCGTTGCCGATCGGTATGTAAGGGAAAGGGTGAATCTCGCAGGTAACTTAAGGGTGCATCCCACGTTATAGGCAATACCCTCCCCGTCCCCTTTGAGGCTTGCATGCCCGTCAGGAAGACCGAAGGAGCTCAGGTCGATCGCGCTTTTCATCGTTACCGAGCTTTGTACATGTGAGATGCCGAAACCGAGCGAGAGATAGTCGTTGACCCTGTATGCAACAACAGGATTGATAAACGTTGTTTTAATCTCCGCGAAGGTTGTAGTATATCTGCCGATCCAGTTACCAGGCCATTCCGTGGAAAGACCGAAGAGGGAGAATATCCCCACGCCGAATGAAAGGTCTTCTTTGGTATATTTCAAAAAAACCGCCGGCAGGTGATGCGTTGTTGTTTTTGTATATGTCCTTTGGCCCGTACAGTACTCTTCGAAGTAGGTTGTGGGAACTATAAAGGTGTCTCCAACGGAACCCCCAAAACCTTTCTGGTATGGGAGCTGCGCAGGGTTATACAATACGGCTGATGGGTTGTCAACAGATGATATTACTGCCATTCCCATTCCGTTTGCCCTTGCATCCTGATTGTATATCAGGAATGCTGCACCGGACACCTCGCAGGGCATGATAAGAAGCGACAAGGCGATAATATTCTTTATTACGGCTTTGACACCGATTTTGTGATACGTAAAAAGCATCCCCCTTACTGATATGCTTTATCTGACTAAATAACACAAAGGGCTGAAAAAAACAATATAGAAAATATTTTGTAGCGATTTTTTGTTTTATTTAATAGAATAATCAGGAGATATACGTGAAATGATATATACAGTTACCCTAAGTCCATCCCTTGACAGAATTATAGAAGTAGAAGAACTCATGTATGATGATGTTAATGAGGTTATTGAAGAGAAAGGGTATCCAAGCGGCAAAGGAATTGATGTTTCAAGGGTTATCAAGGAGCTTGGCGGTCAGAGCATCGCTCTCGGATTCATTGGCGGATATAACGGTCTGGAACTGGAAGGCAGGCTTGTCAATGAAGGTATTCTCTGTGATTTCACAGAGTTCCACGATGAAATAAGAACGAACATCATCATTTACCAGAAAAAAAAGAAACTCCAGACCTTATTAAGCACGCAAGGACCCTCTGTCAATGAGACGGAAAGTGCAGCCTTTTTTAGGAAAATCCAGGGAATACCGATGAATAGTATCGTGGTGATAAGCGGCAATGTCCCGGCTGGTATGAATGAGGGTTTTTATGCGCAGCTTGTTACTACATTAAAGGGAAAAAATGTCAGGATATTTCTCGATACCGATGAGGAGGCTTTACGGATAGGGGTCGATGCCGGGCCGTACCTTATAAAACCCAATATCTACGAATTCAGCCGGCTTGTGAAAAAAAATGTTGTTGAGATCGACGAGATAGTAAAATATGCAAAACCTTATGAAAATATTGTAGAATATATTGTTGTATCCATGGGGGCAAGGGGGGTTGTAGGTATATCGGGAAAGGGGAATTTCCATGTTGCACCACCAAAGGTGAAGGTAAGGAGTTCTATCGGCTCCGGGGATTCGCTTTTGGCAGGTATTGTGTTCGTATTAAGCAAGGGCGGTACCTTCGAGGACGCCCTTATACAGGGCGTAGCCTGTGGGACGGCAACAGCGTTGAACCCGGGCAATGATCTTTGTGCAAAGGAAGATGTTGATTTTATAAAAAAAGATGTTATTATTAAAAAAATTTAATTTACTTATTGTGAATGTTATTATATATGTATTTTATAAGGTTTAAGAATAATAACGAAAGGAGGTGACAGTAGATGAAGAAGCTTGTTATGTTATTTGTTGCCGTCGCATTTTTTGCGACAGCTACATTAATGGGATGCGGACCAACACAGGAACCGCCGAAGCCGGCACCTAAGGAAGAGGCGAAACCAGCAGCACCAGCACCAGCACCAGAGAAGGCAGCGCCAGCACCAGAGAAGGCAGCGCCAGAGAAGGCAGCACCAGCACCAGTGAAAAAGTAACGCTTGCATATGGAGGGTATATCCCCACGGGGGTATACCCTGCAAATATGAAGGAAGGGGTGGAGCATGAAAATTAAATCATTTGGTCTTGTTTTAATGGTTGCGGTTATGGTAGTTGCGTTAAGCGGGTGTGGTTGCTTCTATCAGCAGATGAAAGGCGAGACTCCTGCGCCTGCAGCACCGGCGGCCAAGGCAGTATCGCCGGCAGCAAAGGCACCAATGCCGGTAGCAAAAGCAGCACCGGCAGCAGTTGCCCTCAAAGACATCAACTTTGACTTTGATAAATATAACATCAGAGCGAACGATGCCGAGACCCTGAAAAAGAATTATGAATGGATGATGGCAAACTCCGGTAAGAAGATAAAGATTGAGGGAAACTGCGACGAAAGGGGCACGGTAGAATATAACCTCGTCCTCGGACAGAAAAGGGCTGATGCGACGAAGAATTTCCTCGTCAATCTCGGTGCAAATGGAAAGTTAATCGGGACAGTCAGCTATGGCAAAGAAAAACCTCTCTGCACTGAACACAACGAGGCATGCTGGGCAAAGAACAGAAGAGCCCATTTCGTCCCGGCTCAGTGAGTTATTAATAAACGATGCGGAGGGTAGTTTCCATACCCTCCCTTTTGTTTACAGCGCGGAAGCGCTATCGAAGTTCATATCATTAGATCCAGACCAGAAAAATACAATAAAACAGGTTTGTCTAATCCATTCCCTTAGAATACCTCTGTTTTATCTCAAACTTATGGAAAACAATAACCCTTTCTGCCCAATACGGCGGCAGGCAATACCGTCCACGGAAGAATTGCAGGATGAAGGGGACGATGACCCACTGAAAGAAAATGATATCTCGATCACACCTGTTTTGATGAAGCGGTATCCCGGTAGGGCTGTTTTTCTGATAAGCTCAGAATGCGCCATGTATTGCAGGTTCTGTAACAGGAAAAGGATCGTCGGAAAAGGATGGGATCCGGGAGAATTTTTTGAGGAATCCTTCAAATATTTGAGTAGCGATACAACGATCCGGGAGATCATCCTCTCCGGCGGTGATCCCTTCATGATCCAGCCAGGCTTATTGGATGATATTCTATCGAGATTGAGAACAATGCAACACATAAGGACAATCCGGATCAGTACAAGGATGCCGATTGTTGATCCCGTAAGGATGACAGAGGAACATTTCCGGATATTGAAAAAACATGAACCATTATGGATTGTGTTTCACATAAACCATCCACTGGAAGTAACCCTGGAATTTCTTGAAAATGTGAAGAAATTCAGAAATGCCGGCAGCGCCATGATCAGCCAGACCGTACTTCTGAGAAACATCAATGACTGCGAGAATATCCTGTTGAAGCTCTTTGAAGCACTTGTGGCGGCTGGAGTGAAACCCTATTACCTTTTCCAGCTCGATGAGGTAAGGGGGGCACAGCATTTCAAGGTCAGACTTGAAAGGGGTATCCGGATCATGAAGGCCTTACGGGCAAAGGCATCCGGTCTGGCCATGCCACAGTATGCCGTTGATATTACCGGAGGTCTGGGCAAGGTCCCTGTAGATTACGTATATCTGAAAGGGAGAAAGGGCAAGAAGGTTTACATGGAAAACCTGTCAGGTGTTACAGGCGCCTATACGGATGATGGGCAGAAGAGCAGATGCAATAAATGTGGATTGTGTAAATAGATCAGTCTTTGTTTTCCAGTCCGGTATGCTCAGAGGAAGAGGTTTCTTGTTCCTCAGGGGGTTGTGATCTGAATATTGCAAGGACATAATGCCCGGCTGAAAAGATACTGAAAAAGAGCGCGGCGTATATGATATAGAGACCAGCCTCCTGAAGACGAGGATGAAAGAGCACGCAGGATATTCCGACGATCTGGAGCGTTGTTTTTAGTTTACCGGGGAAGGATGGATAAATGGCTATCCCCTCCATTGCATAAAATGACCGCAGCCCGCTGATGATAAATTCTCTCCCCACGAGAATGATCGTTACCCAGAGCGGTACCAGCCTGTAATAAGTAAGGGCAATCAACACCGAGGAGACAAGCAGCTTATCTGCAATCGAGTCAAGGTGCACACCGAACTTGCTTCCCAGACTCAACCTTCTTGCCATAAAGCCGTCGAGCCCGTCGGTGATGCCCGCAATAATGAACAGGAGAGAGGCAGTGAAAAAGAAGCCCTTCTCGATGAATATGATAATGAGAGGTATGAAAAGTATTCGTATGACGCTCAATCTGTTCGGAAGCGTCCAGAGAGGCATCTTCTCGTCTTTAGCCTTCATTTGGATTTTTCAGCTTGTTGTAGTAGTGTTTGACCCTTTTTATAAATGTCTTTGTTTCTTCTATGGGGGGAACATTCATATTATGTTCCTTGACCTTTTGAGGGCCTGCATTGTATGCGGCAAGAACCAGTTCGAGATTGCCCTCGAAGATTTCATTCAGAAGCTTGAGGTATCTCGCACCTCCCCTGATATTTTCTTCAGGATCAAAGGGGTTGTCCACTCTCATCAGCCTTGACGTATCCGGCATGAGCTGCATAAGGCCCTGAGCTCCTTTTCGTGAGACTGCGTTAGGATTAAAATTTGATTCCGCCTTCATCACCGCCTTGACCAGTGACGGATCCACCCCGTGGACACTCGAGTGATGCCTGATCATCTTGTCGTACGAGTCGTTATCGATATTGTCTGGCAAGATGAACCTTTTCCTTTCAGGGATAACAACGTGGAACCTCTTTCCCACGGGAATCATGTTGGTAAAATGGTATGTCCCCTGCTCATCTTCGTAGCCATAGACCGCAGAAAACCCGTACTGTGGAAAAAGACAAACGATGAGTATTATAATTGCTTTTAAAATCATATATTTATTCTCTATAACTTTTTTCTTCTTGTCAAGGATTTTGCATTGTAATATGATTGGGAACCATGACAATGAACGGTATCCTCTATGTCGTCGGAACACCGATAGGCAACCTGCAGGACATTACAATCAGGGCTGTTGAGGTTTTAAGGGACGTGAATTTTGTTGTGGCAGAAAACAGCGCCAGGGCGTTAAAGATCCTCAACCACTTCGATATCCATAAATCCATTCTTTCAATTAACAGCTACAGCGAGGACAGGAAGTCAAGGAATATCACGGAACGGATAGAACGTGGGGAATCCTGTGCATTAATTACAAGCGCAGGAACGCCCTGTATCTCAGACCCGGGGAACATTATTGTAAAACGTTGCTATGAAAAGGGACTGAACGTGCGTGTTATACCGGGGCCATCTGCGGCAGTAAGCGCGGTGTCCATTTCGGGACTTTTTGCGGACCGTTTTGTGTTCTTTGGTTTTTTACCGCAAAAAAGATCGAAGGTGAAAAAGGCTCTTAATGAGCTGGCATTAATACCCTATCCTGTCATCTTTTTCGAATCGCCAAGAAGAGTAATGAAAACGCTCCATATGCTCCATGAAGAGTGGGGCAATCGTGAGGCGGTGCTTTTCAAGGAGATGACAAAGATGTACGAAGAGGTTTTAAGGGGCAGTATCGAAGAGCTGATCGCGAGACTTGACTCTCAGGAATTGAGAGGGGAGTATACAATCATTGTTGCCGGCAGGGAAAAGAAAGTGTAAATGTTGTTCCTTTGTTCCTGTTGCTCTCCACCACGATGGTGGCTTTGTGATCCTTGATGATCTCATGAACGATAAAGAGGCCGAGGCCAATCCCTTTGCCCTGGGGTTTTGTAGTAAAAAACGGTTTGAAGATATCCTTTACATGCTTTGTCTCAATGCCCTCACCATCATCGGAGATCCTGCACACCAACCACTGCACAGGACCTTCCCGCTTTTGTGCCTGATCCGGCAGCCTGTCTTCATTGAAGATGTCGATCGTTATCCTGCCGCTCCTGTCGCCTATGGCGTCAATAGAATTTTTAATGATGTTGATGAACACCTGGCATAACCTCGGACCATTACCCATGACCAGACTGTATTGCGCGTTGTAATTTTTTGTTATGGTGATCTTTTTGTTTTTATACTGGTTATAGAGGATCTTGAGCGCATCTCCCAACGGGTTGTAGATGTCGACAAGGTCTTTTGTTTCGTCTTTCTGGCGTGAAGCGTCGAGGAGGCTTTTCACGATATCCTTTGCCCTCCTGAGCTCATTGAGGGAGAAGATAAGGTCGTCGCGGATATCACTTCTTTCCTCCAGGTGGTCTATATAAAATTCCAGGGTGCTCATAACGCCCGCGATGGGGTTGTTCAATTCATGGGCAACGCCCGCTGCGAGTCTTCCGACAGCGGCAAGGCTTTCGCTCTGTATAAGGGCTTTTGTCCTTTCATCGACAAGTTTTTCAAGGGAGTTCGAAAAGTCCTGGATCTTTTTATATGCCTTCGCATTATCGAAGGAAAGGGCAGTGTGGTTTGCAAGGATCGCGAGAAATTCCACCTCTTCTGCCGTGTAGAGGCTCATGTTCCCTTTTTCTCCCAGCAGGAGATACGAAGGGTATGCCTTTGAATGTATCGGAATAGACAACCGGTATCCGTCGTTCCACAATGTATCGGATTCCTGAAAGGCGCTGACCGTTTCTGTTTCGTCAACCTTCGGCACCATTTTAATGACACATTGTTGAAGCACGAACAGCTTCGATAACTTTACAGTAATAGTTTTTTTGATGTCTTCAATATGATGGAGCGTCAATATCGCAAAACTGAGATCCCTGAGCGCCTTCCTGTTTCTAATAAATTCCTGTTGCAGAAATTGCACGAGAAAGTCCTGGATCCGCTCCTTGGAAAAATAGATGAGGAAGAAGGTAAGGATCATCGCAATGATATAAACCACATCAGTGTGCATCGATGTGTCAAAGAGCTTTTTTAACAATACCTCCAGCCCGACAAAGAGACCTGTGGATATGAGAAGAAGGGTAGAAAGGACAATCCCTTTGTTGAGAAATATCTTCCACTCCATGACGTCGTGTTTGAGTATGGAATATCCCAGCAGACACATGGGGACAAAAACAAAATTTCCCAGCGGATACATTGCGTATCCGCTCATGGTGAGGATATCGAAGTGATTTACAAAGGCGGCAAGTCCAAAGCTTAAGAGGATATATTTTATCCTCGTTTTTTTTATTGATGTGGTCTCTTCTCTCAGCTTCCTTACCAGGAGATAGAGCGACACGGCAGTGCTCAGAGTACTGAGGATACCGAAGAAATAAAAGTAAGGTCCGGAAATAGCGAAAAACCCGAAGAAATAATGTTTTACGTGGGTTAAATACTGTGGATGCCGGGTCAAAGGCAAAAGCAGGAAGGAGACAATATAGAAATATTTTATGAATGGAAGCCACTTTTTATACCCCGTTACCAACAGGGTGAAATGGAGATAGAGGGGGATAATAAAAACCAGGAAGATGTGGTCAATCCTGCTTATTTGAATAGCAAGTTTTTCATCTGCTATGACTGTAAGGATCGTCTTGTCAATGTTGAGAAAACAACCTATGAGGCATATGAGCGAAAAGAGGAGGTTGATGGGGGATTGTTTTGATTTGAATACCCCCATGAGAAAAAGGATGAAGAGGATGATTGCGCTGAGCAATGGTGGAATGCTATAGATATCCATCTTTTTATATATTCTGACAATACAACAAGTGTTATATCTGTTCAAGGAAATTATGCAATTTTTATTGATTCCTATCTGTATTGTGCTATTAATGTAAAAAGAGACGATGAAATCAAAACTTATTCATAACGCTGTTGCGTTTGTCCTCGCCGGAGGTATCGGCGCCCGCCTTTACGGATTGACGAAGGACAGGGCCAAGCCGGCTGTTCCGTTCGGCGGTAAATACCGGGTAATCGATTTTACATTGAGCAACTGTGTTAACTCAGGCATCAGGAAGATCTTTGTTCTGCCGCAATATAAATCACATTCACTCATGCGGCATACAAGGGATGCGTGGAGCATACTGAACCCTGAACTTGGCGAGTTCGTATCGCACCTTTCCCCGCAGATGAGGGTAGGAGAAGACTGGTACAGGGGAACAGCCGATGCCGTTTTCCAGAATGTGTACCATCTCGAGCAGGTTGACGGTGAGCATGTCATCATCCTCTCCGGAGACCATATCTATAAAATGGATTATGGTCATTTTATAAGGCATCACCAGAAAAAGAAGGCAGACTTAACGATTTCTGCCATAGAGGTCGATATCGCAGAGGCCTCACGGTTTGGTGTTATTGAGGTGGATAGTG
>JAQTNJ010000030.1 GCA_028713955.1 Syntrophorhabdaceae bacterium | reverse complement strand
AGGCACTACCATCCGGGACATATATCTGGGCGCATTTGTGTTTATTGTCTGCGATATAATAGGCCTGCTCCTTGTCTTTTTATTCCCCCAACTGGCGTTATTTTTACCAGGTTTCATGAAATATTAAGAGAAGCGGCAAGGAGGTAATGGAATGGGCTTACGTCAATTATCCGGTCTTTTACAAATCCGAAAGGCGCAATGATTGCTTCTGTCTCCTCCGGTGAAAGCCGCACACTGAGGGGAGGTCCGGGGCTGTCCTCTATTTTCTTAAACTCGATAATGCACAGTCGGCCGCCGGACTTAAGCACTCTGACTATCTCGGCCAGCGCTGTCTCGCCGGAGCTTTCACGAAGAAGGTCATGAAGAACGGTCGCCATGAAACAGACGTCGACCGCCGCATCACTGAGGGGAATATGCTCGTTCAGGTTCGCGTGAATGGTGATGATGTTATGGAGACCTTCGGAATCCGCTTGCTGCTTCAACTCCTCGAGTCCTTCCTGCCAGGCGTCAACCCCGTAGACGATGCTGTGCGGCCCCATGGACCTTGCCGCGGCTAAGGCGTAATTGCCTTTTCCGCACCCGAGATCGAGAAAGACCGTTGAAGGTGTGAGCGACAGGTTTTGAAAAACACGGTCGATATCTACAAATTCGAAGGTGCTCCTGCCTGCCCCATGCGGTTTCTGACCGGTGCTCATGATCTGTCTTCCTCCTGCACTATTCTCGTCAGCCCGGTCATTCTATCAGGTATGCACTGGGGATTCCCGAGTTATTTTTCATTTTGTTGCCATTTGACATTCGGCAATTACAAATCGGCAACTTGACCGTTTACTTCCTTCGTTTTACAGATAGCAGCGGCCGATGCGGGTCAAGGATCCGGTAGGCCACCAGCTTAACCCGATCGTTCACCAGGAACCACGCCAGCGCGTAGCCCCACACCGCCAGCGCCCAGCCCCATCCGATCGGGGGCATCAGCAGTCCGTAGACGGAGATCAGCGTGGCTACCACCTGTGTGCCGACTACCGCCGCAAGCAAGATCGGCGCGGGTCGGATCGACCAGAACGGCCCACGCGTGCGTGTAACGAAGATCGTCAAATGACCGGCCACGGAGAGCTTCAGGTACATCAACGTCTGAATCACGTCACGGCTGAGATGAAACACCCGCTCACCGAGATAGAACAATCCGAATGACGCTATCACGCCGGTCACACCCAGCACCGACGCGATCCCCAGCACCACCGGCATGTTCCAGACCTCCGGTTCGTCGGAGTAGCGAACCTTATCGTAGGCGATGGACAGGATCGCGCCGTCATTGAGCAGGGCCAGCAGAACGATCATGACCGCCGTCACCGGATAGAAATTAAATACGAGGATTGATGTCGTCATTAAAAGCAGCACGCGAATCGTTTCGGCGATGCGATAAACCGCGTAGCTCGTCATCCGCTGGAAGATCTTGCGGCTCTCCTTGATCGCATCGATGATCACCGACAGGCCGGGCGTCAGCAGCACAATGTCCGCGGCCGCGCGTGCTGCGTCCGTTGCCCCCGATACCGCAATGCCGCAATCGGCTTTTTTCAACGCCGGCGCATCGTTCACCCCGTCCCCGGTCATGCCGACGATGTGGCCGCGGCGCTGCAGGACGTCTACAATGTGAAACTTGTGTTCGGGAAATACCTGGGCAAAACCATCGGCCCTTTCAATGGACTCTGACAACTGTGCCGTCTCATGATGACGCGTGTCGCCGAAGCCGCTGGCATCGAGTATGTCCGTTCCCAGCCCCAGTTGCCCGGCGATTTCTTTGCCGATGGCGAGTTGATCACCGGTGACCATCTTCACGCTCACGCCCATCTGCCGCGCGGTCGTGATCGTCGCCTTGGAATCCTCGCGAGGCGGATCGAAAAGCGGCAGGACCCCAAGGAATTGCCACTGGCCGTTTGCGTCTGTCCGCGCCACACCCAGCGAACGGAAGCCGCGCGCAGCGAATGCGTTGACGGCTTTATCCACTGCGGGCTTTACCTCTGCAGCATTGGCTGCCAATTCCAGAATCACCTGTGGTGCGCCCTTCGTTACACTGAATGTCTTCCCGTCCGCCGTTTTAACAGTGGCCTCGGTACGCTTGTGCACCGGGTCGAAGGGCTGAAAATGGACGACCGTGTGAGCCTTGAGCGCCAGATCATCCTTCAGGCCGCTTAGTATGGCCAGATCGATGGTGTCCTGGTTTTCGGCGCGCGAAGCCAGCGCTGCGCTCAGGATCACCTGGTCCGCGGTAATGCCCTCCATGCTGAACGGATCGCCCAGGGTCAGCTTGTTCTGCGTCAAGGTTCCTGTCTTATCCGAGCAGAGCATATCCATGCCTGCCATCTCCTCGATTGCTACCAGACGGCTGACAATAGCCTGTTTTGCCGCCAGGAGCCGCGCGCCCACAGCCATCGTGACCGACAGGACCGTGGGCATCGCGACCGGGATCGCGGCCACGGTCAGCACCAACGCGAACTGCAGAGTGGTCGCCATCCTGTCGCCGCGGAAGAGCGCGACGGCCAGAATCAATACGACCAGAACCACGGCCAGTATGATCAGGTAGTCGCCGATCTTCAGCACAGCGCGCTGGAAGTGGCTGACGGTGTGTGCCTCCTGCACCAACTGCGCGGTCTTGCCGAAGTACGTGTTCTGGGCTGTACCGTAGACCAGCGCGTCGATTTCTCCCTGGCGGATGATCGAACCCGCATAGACCGTCTCGCCTTCTTTGCGGGTGACGGGCAGGGATTCGCCCGTCAACGCGGACTGGTCCACTTCCACGGGGTCCCCTTCAAACAAGCACGCGTCTGCCGGCACAATGTCGCCGAGACGCACGCGGATGACGTCGCCCGGTACCAGCTCACGAGCCTGCGCTGTGGTCCATTTCCCGTCACGACGGACACGGGCCTGGATCGCGAGCCTGGCTTTAAGGGCATCAATGGCGTTGCCCGCCTGGTACTCCTCCCAGAACCCAACGATAGCATTGGCCAGAAGGAGAACAAGGATGATGAAAAAATCCGGCCAGTGACGGACCACGGCCGATAGAATCACAGCCGCTTCGATCATCCAGGGGATGGGACCCCAAAAATAGCCGAGAAACTTGATAAGCGGATTGGTTTTCTTTTCTTCAATCTCGTTAGGCCCATATTGGGTCAGCCGTTTCTGCGCCTCAGCCTGGGTCAGACCGGCCGGCGACGATCCCAGCTTTGCCTGCAATTCCTGCAGGGAGAGGGATTTCAGATCTTCCGCCATCCTGGACTTGCCTTCCTTTGTTTCCATAATGCTATCCTCCTGTTCGAGGTACGCTCACCCTTCACATCTGTCTGGAACGGCCGTGTTACCCGGCCCATGCATTACGGGAAAACCAGCGGGTTCTCGCCGGATCGAACAACATCCGGCATGTTTCTTTTTTATTCTCCCTTCACAAGGAAGACGGAACAGGGTAGCCTTCTCACGATCTCGTGATTGATCCGGCCGTAGACGATGTGCTCGATCCTGGTTTCATTGTGGGCGGCCATAATGAGCAGATCTATCTTTTCCGTCTCCACAATCTTCACGATTTCATGGACGGGTTCGACATCTTCCGTCATCTCTTTGATGGCCATCCCTTCGGCCCTTTCCTTTTGTATTATCGCGGCGAGGTCACTTTTGACCTTCTGCACCATGGCCCGGTACTCGTCCTCCAGACCCTTGAGGTAGGGAATGTAAAGCACGCCGCCCTTGAGGCCGAAGGGGTCGTACATGGTATGAAGTACCGAGAGTTGAGCCCCGCATGTTCTGGCAAGAGAAATACCATAATGGACAGCCTTTTTGCAGTCTTCAGTAGACCTGTTTATAACAAGAATTCGCTTAACATCTTCCATCATCACCCTCCGTTTTGATTACATTACAGTACATGCCCTATATTCTATGTCAACTGTCCAACGAGTGTCAAATGAGGGGACATTCCTGAATAAGTAAATGTCTTTTCCACGCCTGGTTGTTCTTTGTTTTGTTCACATTCGGCAATCGTAAATCGGCAATTGAATATGTTGTCAAGAAAAAACCGGATACTCGTCACTCGATCCTTGATACTCGTTTAACCTCGCCAGCATCAAGCATCCAGCATCAAGCATCGGGAAACCGGCATCGTAAGAAAACCAACAGCCGGCAATTAAATTCCGTAAATCTCCCAACCCCCCGTTGTGACCTGAAGGAACTCGAAGGCAAAACCGTTGCGTCTCCGAGATTATTATATTAACCGGGGTGACGTAACTCTCAAGAAGTTCATTTTTTCATCTTTGTCTTGACCCGTTTTCCCAGGGCTTGCGACAAACGCTGGAGTGCCACTGATCTGTCTGCAGGGTCTAAGTGGACATCCAGGATACAAAAACCCTCTGTATGTCTTTTGGCCTCATGGAGCGCGCTTTCCAACTGATCTTCGGTCTCGACATCAAACCCTTTACCCGTATTAAAAATCTCCGGTATACGGCTATAGCTCCATAAGGGGATGTCGTTGAAACTGCCGTCCAGCATGGGACGTTCTGTGCTGTAGCCGCGGTTATTGAGGACAATGACGATGGGGTTACAATTAAACCTCGCGATTGTACCAAGCTCCATCCCTGTCATCTGAAAAGCACCATCGCCGACCAGTACCAGGGGGCGGAGTTCCGGCCTGGCCATTTGCGCCCCCAGGCTTGCCGGTACGGCAAAACCAAGCGAGGTGTAATATGCCGGGGCCAGGAACTCTGCTTCGTTATGGATTATCATATCTGCGGCGGCAAACATCGCGTCCCCTGGGTCTGCAATAACGATCGTATTATCATCTAAGAACGCATTCAGACATTGGAACAGGTAATGCACGCTTACCTGTTTTCCGGCAACAGGGTTCGGGTGTTCAGGCGGAGGCGGATGTAGAATGTCAATATTTTCCCTGCGGCGGATGTTTGCCTTCAGAAGACCGCGGACGAAATCCTCGATGGGTACGTCTTCATATCCATGATAACGGATTAATAATTTCTCGCTTGTTACATAGATCGAGCGTGCCTGCTCAAGGCGGGCGGTAAAGACACCGAGATCGATATCGGTCATTAAGGCGCCAAGAAGGATCAAACAGTCACTCGATTCCACGTATTTCCGCACATCCTTGCGGCCCATAGCTCCTTCATATATCCCCATATAGAGAGGATGGTTTTCCCTGATGATGGATTTGCTGAGAAGGGTGGCAGCAGCGGGAATATTGGTATTTTCTAAGAGCTGCAGGAGCTCTGATTGCAGACCGAACCGGTGCAGTTCCACGCCGGTAATAATCACGGGTTGCTTCGCCGCATTGATAATACCGACCGCTTCGTTCAGCGCCTCTTCCAGCGCCTCGGCATTACCCGGCTTCACCTCTTCCTGATGCTGCCGGTAAAGGTTTACAGGAGCGGTAATCATGTCGCGGGGTAACTCTATATATACCGGTCGCTTGTACCGCAGCGCTTCATTTAATACACGATCTATTTCACGACAGGCAGTCTGGGGATCATTGATGACCGTTGAAGCTACCGTAACCTGCTCGAAGACCTTTAGCTGCGTATCAAAATCTTTTACCCTGTGATGGAGAAGGGGCATCTTGATGCGCTCGTTCCTTCCCGGCGCCCCGCTGATAACAACGATGGGAGACTTCTCGGCATATGCCTGTGCGGTTGGATTGGCGACCTTCAGCCCTCCGACACAATAGGTAACACAGACTGCTCCAAGACCGTTGACCCTGGCGTATGCGTCAGCAGCAAAACCGGCGCTTTGTTCATCACCGGTATTAATAATCTGCAAAGGGCTGCGGTCGAGCTCGCGAAAGAACCCGAGCACATAGTCACCGGGTATACCGAAGACATGACGTATGCCGTGCGCATAAAGCCGGTCAATGAGATAACTGCTTACCGTATGAGATGTTCCCATAATACCCCCTGTTTCGTTGTTTTTATTCTCCTGCTACCCCAGCATGTTGTCAAGGGGAAATATGTTACTGATCGCCGGATTCTCAATCCCTGTTTAATGTGTTCACCTTGAGTCTGAGATCTGTGAATAATTATTTTTCAGGAACCATGGTTGACTTAACGTGGCCCATCCCTTATCTTATACAATATGACAGAGCGACTTATGAAATGGTCTTCGATCATCTTTCTTCTTCTTTCTATCTTCATTGCACCCCTTTCAGGAGCAGGCACCTCAGAGGCAGGCATCGTGGAGCGGGTACAGGAGACAACGCTCCCGAACGGGCTGAAGGTGGTCCTTCTTGAAGATCATAAGGCCCCTGTCGTAACTTTCCAGGTCTGGTATCGCGTGGGGTCGAGAAATGAATCGTGGGGAAAGACAGGCCTCTCCCATATGCTGGAGCACATGATGTTCAAAGGGACAGATAAGGTCGGTCCCGAAGAATTTTCAAGGATCATCCAGGAGAACGGGGGGAATGACAACGCCTTCACATCCAGCGATTGTACTGCATACTACACGAACATCAGCGCTGACCGTGTCAATATCCCGCTGGAACTGGAGGCCGACAGGATGCAGAACCTGGTCCTGCGGGAGAAAGACTTCCTGACGGAGAGGATGGTGGTGATGGAGGAGAGGAGGCTCCGTACCGAGGACAACCCGCAGGCCTTCCTCTACGAACAGGTCGAAGCGGCTGCGTACCAGATACAGCCGTATCACTGGCCGACAATCGGCTGGATGGAAGACATTGAACGTTTTACGCTTGAAGATATAAAGAGACACTACACGACGTATTATAATCCTGCGAACGCATTTATAGTCGTCGTGGGAGACGTCAGGAAAGAGACCCTCTTCCCCATGATAGAAAAGGCTTTCGGGGCTATCCGGAAAGGCAGGGCGCCCGATCAGGACAGGGACGCGGAACAGCCCCAGAAAGGAGAGCGCCGTGTCACCGTGAAGAGAGAGGCGCAGACCCCTTCGCTGGTCGTGGGGTATCATGTGCCCAACGTCCACGGCCCTGACGGTTACGTCCTGGAGGTGATAGAAGGGATCCTCTCGGGGGGAAAGAGTTCCCGCCTCTATCGACAGTTCGTGAGGGACAAACAGTTGGTCGTTGATATTGATGCAAGTAATTCCCTCCTTTCGCGCGATCCCGGGCTCTTTTACGTCTCCGCCTCGATCCGTCCGGGAAAAGACATCGCGCAGATAGAGACGCTCATCGACCGGGAGATAGAGAGACTCCGGAAGGAGCCTGTCGGAGACGATGAACTGCAGAAGGTCAAGAACCAGCTCGAGGCATCATTTCTGTACAGTCAGGATTCCTCCTTCTACCAGGCCATGATGCTTGCCCAATACGAGATTGTCTCAGGATGGAGAGATATTGACGGGTATATCCCGGCAATCAGGAAGGTCTCCCCTGACGATATCATGCGGGTTGCGAAACAGTATCTTATACCGGACAACCGGACGGTAGGGGTCCTGGTTCCCATTCCGCCTAAGGCGGGGAAATCGCTGGAATCAGCCCCTGTCATGAAAGAGCGGATGACGAGGTAAGGAGGACAGGGAGTTTTGAGAAACCGGACAATCATCATCGCTTTGATGGGGTTTTTGCTCCTGTCCGGTCTTTGCGTGGGGAACCTCCATGCAATGCCGCCGGCACAGAAGATCACGACCCCCAATAGCGTTGCAGTTATCCTGAGCGAAGAGCATTCCCTCCCTTTTGTCACACTGAAACTCCTCCTCGAGGCCGGTTCATCGAAAGACCCGCCGGGTGAGGGCGGCCTTTCCTTTATAACCGCCCGTGCGCTTCTCCTGGGAACGCAGCAAAGGACGGCCACGCAGATCAATGAGGAACTCGATTCCCTGGGCATTGTGCTCGATGCTTCACCGGGAAGGGATTTTATCGTCCTCAACCTCCGTGTACTGAAAAAGGATCTCGATAAAGGGATCCAGCTCCTCTTTGAGGTCCTCCTGAGGCCGACCTTCCCTGAAGATGAGGTCAGGCGGGAGATTGTGAAGACAATGGCGGAGATCCAGGCAGAGGAAGACGACCCGGGCAGCGTTGGTGAAAAGGCATTCCGGAAGGCCCTTTTCAATGACAGCCCTTACGGTCACCCCGTGGAAGGAACAAGAGAATCGCTGGCAAGGCTCACGAGAGACTCGGTACAGAGATTTTATTCGACCCATTATTCCCCGGAGAAAGCGATCATTGCCGTCGTAGGGGATATCGGCATCGATGAGGTCCGGACGAAGATCCTGCCCTGCATAGGCACATGGCAGGCCCGCAGCGTCCCGCAGGTCCCCTATAAAGCCTCCTATGAAAAGGGCCCGAAAACGATAACAATTGACCGGCAGATAACACAGGCCAACATTATCATGGGACACAAGGGGGTAAGCAGGGGCAATCCGGATTATTATGCCCTCTCGGTAATGAATTACATCCTGGGCTCCGGGATGTTTTCTTCCAGGCTCATGAAAGAGATCAGGGATAAGAGGGGGCTTGCTTACAGCGTCGGAAGCCTTTTTGAAGCAGGGAAGCATCCCGGATCGTTCCAGGTGATCCTCCAGACGAAGAACACCTCCGCCAGGGAGGCCATTTCCTTAGCCATAAAGGAGATAGAGAGGATAAGGAGCGAGCCCGTGAGCGGGAAAGAGCTGGAGGAGGCCAGGAAATACCTGATCGGAAGCTTTCCTTTAAGGCTTGACAGCCAGGCCCGGCTCGCCGGTTTTTTTATCCAGACGGAGTATTATGGGCTCGGGCTCGATTACCCGCAGAAATACCCCGCGCTGATCGGATCGGTGAGCGCTGAAGACGTCCTGAGGGTTGCGAAAAAGTACCTCCATCCGGAGAGTATCATTACCGTTATAGTAGGCAACATCAAAGCAGTCAGTCCCGATTCTTCTCAGGAAAGCAGGCCTTGACCTGCGACGCTTCCGCTCCGCACATTTTTTATGGCACGAAACCCTGTCGGTATATCAGGTGTAAGATCGGCTTCAAGAACATAGGCGCGTCCCTGACCCTTTTCGATTACAGTGTTTTTCAACCGGGTGATGGCATATCCCGCGAGATAGACATCGAACTGAGACGCCGGTCAAGTTCCTGGTACGGGAGGGCGCCGACAGCCTGATCCACGATCTTCCCCCGGTTATAAAAAAAGAACGCCGGCACGCCCCGAATCCCGTGTGCAGAAGCTGTCATCGGAGATTCATCGACATTCACCCTTACAACCTTCACCTTGCCCGCATACTGTGATGCCAGTTCGTCCAGAACTGGTTCAAGCCCCCTGCAGTGTCCTCACCACGGCGCGGTAAATTCGACGAGCACAGGTCCGTTAAAAGTAACCACTTCGTTGTGAAATGTCGTGTCAGAGGCGTTAAGCGGTCTATCAGGGTATAGGAGGCTCAGATCGAGGTTTGTCCTGCATTTGCCGCACACGGCGCCATTTCCCGGGCGGTCCCCCGGGATCCTGTTTTTTGCGCCGCATCGGGAACATCGGACTATAAAGTTTCCACGATCCATAACATACCTCTCACAATGTTTTT
This sequence comes from Syntrophorhabdaceae bacterium, assembly GCA_028713955.1. Lineage (NCBI taxonomy): Bacteria > Pseudomonadati > Thermodesulfobacteriota > Syntrophorhabdia > Syntrophorhabdales > Syntrophorhabdaceae > Syntrophorhabdaceae bacterium. The sequence goes on along the minus strand of JAQTNJ010000030.1, from coordinate 11,882 downwards.
GTGCTACTTTATTTCCTCACCGTCACATCTATCTTATGGATGCCCCTGCTTCCACTCGGGAAGGATCCTGTGAGCCTCCCGATGAGGGATGATGATTCCTGTACGTTACCGGATCTGTCTATGCCACGGACCTGTATTGAGTACTCACCTGCGCGTGGCGGCTTCCAGTCATATTCCCATAACGACCACGACCATTTAGACAGGGGCGCCTTCATATGCGCATCCTCCCAGGTCCTGCCTTTATTCAGGGATACCTGCACCCTGCTGATTCCGTGGCGTCCGCCGAAGGCCATTCCTCCGATCACGTATTGGCCAAGAGGGATTTCCTTTCCGTCCGTGGGCATAAGGATCGTCGATGTGGTCGATATGACTGCTTCGTCAGACCATCTTAATTTTTCCCAGTACCCTTTAAAATCATAGTTGACAAGCTCTATCTTGGAGAGCCATTTTACATTCTTCATGCCGTAAATGCCGGGGACAATAACCCTCAGTGGATACCCGTGTTCTGGTGGCAGGTATTCCCCGTTCATCCTGTATGCCAGGAATACGTTGTCCGATTGAGCCAGGGAATAGGGAATGCTGTCGCTGTAGCCATCTTCGGCAAAGAGCGCCGCCTTTATAATTCCGTGCTTCGGATGAGCCCTGTCGAGAATATTCCGCAGTTTTACACCTTCCCAGAGGGCGTTTCCTATCGCGTCCCCGCCTACGGGATTGCCTATGCACTCGAGCGTGACAAACTCAGTTGTGTCTTTCATCTCTTCCAACTCTTTCATCGTGAGCGTGTAGGGTTTTTCGACGAGACCTTCTATGCGTAGCACATGCCGGTCTAACTGAATTCCGGGAACTTTCGGCGAATAGGTTGTGATGTAAAACTCCTTGTTTGGAGTGATCTCTTTGGCCCGAAAGCCCATGAAATCGACAGTCCCGACAGTGAGAAGCTTGTGTTTTTGTTCCGCGCTTAGTTCCGCGCTGCCTGCATATTGAAAGATACTGTCAAAGATGGATACCCCGAACCCGAGGCCAAGGGTCCCGATACCGATCAGTTTGAAAAAACCTCTTCGCCCGATACTGCTCTTGATCTGCCGCTCTCGCAGCCGGTCTGCGGCACTCATGCGGTGTCCCATTGTTTTTGATTCCACGGGTGTTGAGCCTGTATCACAAGCTTTTCCCATCTCTCCGGAAGCCTTTGTTGGGGTATGGTCTGGCATGTTTCACCTCCATGAAAGTAATAACATCGAAATCACATCATGTCTTACAATAAACATGAGAATTCATCAAACATCACGCGCCACGCGCTTTATGCTTGAAGTTTTTATTCCTTTCAGTGACCTGCCTTTTCCCCCCACAGCTCCTTTAACCGGTTATCGCGGCCGCACCTGCTGCGATAGAATTTATACCGCAAGGGGTTTTTCTTATAGTAATGCTGGTGGTATTCCTCCGCGGGATAGAACTCTGTTGCGCGGGTGATCTCCGTTACAATATCTTCTTTGAACGGCTTGGTTTTTTGGAGTGCCGTTTTTGATTGTTCCGCAAGCATCTTCTGAGCGTCTGTATGATAAAAGATAGCCGAGCGGTACTGATTACCCACGTCGCAGAATTGGCTATCGATGACAGTGGGATCGATATTGTGCCAGAAGACATCAAGCAATTCTTCATAACTGATCTTCCGGGGGTCATAGACAATCTGCACTGACTCCGCGTGGCCCGTGCCACCGGCTGACACTTGCTCATAACTTGGATCCTTCAGGTGCCCGCCGGTATAGCCTGACGTTACCGAGATAACACCCGGGAGTTTATCAAAAGGCGCTTCCATGCACCAGAAGCACCCGCCGGCGAAGGTCGCTTTCTGGGTGCCCTGGACAGCAGCCGTGTTACCGTCATCTTTCGCCATCGCGGTTATCGCCATGAGACTTATTAATAACAAACCGGTCAAAATCACTGTTTTCATATATCACCCCTCCTTTCACTCTCACGCTTTCATAGAAAGTTTTTCTTGAAAACAATATTAAGCATTTGTTCGCCACCTGTAAAGCCCCGCTCCACTCAGCGAGCACGTTTCAGATGGTTATACATAACCGGCACAAGACTGAAGAGGGCAAGTAATGCCAGAGCGATCATGATATTCACAGAAAATATATCCTTTATTGACCTGAGAGTATTGAGCTGACTGCCTGCAAAGGTATAAACAAAATCGCCCGGCAGTATACCGGCCGCGGTAGTCCACAAAAAGGTCCCGAAAGGGATCCTTGTAAGACCTGCAAAGATATTTACGAGAAAGAAGGGGAATAAAGGGATAAAACGTAACGTGAGAAAATAATTCGGGCCATGACGTTCCATTTCATTATTAAATTTTATCAGCCGCTCCCTGTATTTTTCCTGGAGCCAGTTGCCTATGAGGTATCTCGTAATGAGAAAAATACAGACTGCGCCCAGGGTAGCGCCGATGTTGGTGTAGATCACTCCTAACACAGTTCCGAAAAGAAATCCCCCGGCGATCGATAATACTGCACCACCAGGAATAGAGAGGGCAACAACGACGATATAAAGAATAATGAACCATAGTATTGAAGAGATATAATGGTCACGGACATGTTGATGGAGAGCCTCTTTTTGCTGCAGGAAATTTTCAAAGGTCAGGTATTGCCCGATCCCGGAGACCCTTAAAAAAACAATACCTCCTATGAAAAGGACGGCAATGATTATCTTTTTCTTATGTTTCAGCATAAACCACCTTCCCTGCGCAGGACATCCGGATTATTTTTTCCTGGGCCCGAAAAAGCTCCCCAGAAGCTGAACAAAGGGGTTACTCTTCAGCTCGTCTATATAACAGAGCTTTGCCGGCTGTTTTATCACGTCTGAAAAGGTAGGGTAGATGTGGATGACTGAGTCGAGTTTACAGAAAGGTATATCCAGCGTTTTGATCACCTGTACCTCGTGGATCAGCTCGCCAGCGTGGCTCCCCAGGATATGCGCCCCCAGGACCTTGTATTTGTCGTCGCATATGATCTTGCTCAGCCCGAACTCTTCCACATCGGTTTTGCCCCTGTCCGTGTCCTTATATGCCCACCGGTAAATCCTGACCTTCCCGTCGTGTTTCTCCCGTGCCTCCTCTTCCGTGAGTCCGGCGTGCGCCAGTTCCGGATCGGTGAACATGCACCATATGTAGTGTTCATAGTTCGCATGTTTCTTGATCGGCAGTAGGGCATTCTGCGTCGCTATCCTTGCCTGATATTCTGCCATATGGGAAAACTGGTATGGTCCGACCACGTCACCACAAGCATAAATATGCGGCGCCGAAGTCTTCAAGGTATCGTCAGTCTTGATTCCCTTCGGCGAATATTCTATACCGGCATTCTCCAGCTTCAACCCTTCTACATTGGCTTTCCTGCCGACAGCAACGAGCACGCTCTCCGCTTCGATAACCCCCGCCTCTTTATCCTGGTATTCAACGGTGAGGAAAATACCGCCGTTTGCTTCCGACAGCCTGACTGCTTTTGTCTTTGTGAGTATCTTCAGACCCTCTGCCGCAAGCCTTTCAGCGAGGAGGTCCCTGAGCTCCTTGTCTTCCCGTATAAGGATCTGGTCTCCCATCTCAACAATGGTCACCTTAACACCGAGGCGGTGTAAGGCCTGTGCCAGTTCGGTCCCGATCGGCCCGCCGCCAAGGACGATCATCGATCCCGGAAGATCTTTCAGACCGAACATGGTCTCGTTAGTAAGATAGGGAACACTCTTTATACCTTCAATGGGCGGGACGAAAGCGGATGACCCTGTACTGATAATGAAGCTGCCTGCCGAGAGTGTCCGCCCTCCGACCTCGATATGACGGTCATCTATGAAGACGGGGCTCTCAATGATCACGTCAATACCACGTTTTTCAAAGACTTCCGGTCGCTCACCTTCATAGACCTTTTGAATGACACTGCGGACATGGTCCATTACATTCCCAGGGTCAATCACGGGTTCGGATTTTGCCGTCAAACCGAAATCCATACGGCTGGCGTCCTTCGCGTAATGGTAGATATTGGCCGCCTTTATAAGCGCCTTGCTCGGCACACACCCGTACTGGGTGCATTCTCCTCCAAGCATTCTGTGCTCCACAAGCGCGACTTTCTTCCCCAGCCCTGCCGCGAGGTTCGACGAGACAATCCCTGCCCCCCCGCCGCCGATAACGATAAGGTCGTAATCAAACTTGTTCATAACAATTCCCCCTTTTTTTTCCGGAGATACTTCATGGTCTCAGATCCTGCAAAAGCTGTTTTTGCGCAGTTTGAGAAGAGCGCCCGCAGATCATCGATAGTATCGATATCTCGCCACTCCGGGAGTACATGGACACGGCAATTCCCTTTTATCAATATATCCATCGTCCGAGAAAATACTTCCGGAGTGCTCCATGGGATGTTATTAAAGACCTCCGGCATAAAGGTATTTTTATTAAACCCTATCAGGTAATACCCCCCGTCATGCGAAGGGCCTATCACGGTATTATGGTCATCGAGGGCGGCAAAGGCCTTCGCGAGAATTTCCTTTGTAAGATCGGGACTGTCGCTCCCTATCAGGACAGCAGAGCTGACGCCCTCTGAAAATGTTCCTGCAAAGGCGTTCTTCATCCGTTCCCCAAGATCATCTCCGGCCTGAGGGATGAATATATGTTTCTTGCCGAGCCATCTTCTGATTTCTGCCATGGCGTCAGGGGGATCAAAGGATATGACAAAAGGATATCCGCCCATCCTGAGCATCTCAATGAGATCGTCAACAAAGTATTGATAAAGTAAACGGGCGGCACCCTCTCCGACAGAGGCTATGAGACGCGATTTTACAACACCCTTTTCCGGTACTTTAACAAACATGATAATGCGCCTTTTATCCGCCATGCTCCCATTTCCCTTTAGATCTCATCTATACAGTATAATGCGCTAAATGGAATTTGTCTTTAAATGTGCCGATAAAATTTTGTCAGCTTATCCGGTGAAACGCCGAGGAAATATAATAGCTGGAGAAGCCAGTTCCTGAACGTGCAGAAAAAGATTCCTTCCTGTTCCCACCTGCGGGCAGATGTGCTGACCTTCTGTCTGATGATAAAGATCTTATCACCCCTTTTTTTTATCCTCTGCATGATCTCTACATCCTCCATGATCGGAATATACTTATAGCCGCCAATAGTATCAAAATAATTCTTCCGCACAAAGATTGCCTGATCTCCGAAGGGTATCCTTGTGATACGGGAACGCATAGAAGAAATAGATTCAATAATACTGAAGACAAGCCTTTCAGACCTGATACCGAGGTCAAAGGCGCCGGCGGCAAACCTTGGTTCTTCCATTACTGATTGAATGAGAGTAAAGGCGTTACGCGGAAGTTCAGTATCAGCATGGAGAAAGAGGAGAAGCTGTCCCCTGGCTGCTTCTGCGCCCACATTCATCTGTCGCCCGCGGCCCTGTGGAGACTTGATCTTAATGACTTCCATATCCATGATCGCCTTCAACGTACCCCCGTCCTGATCTCCGTCGACAACGATGGTTTCTGTCTGTTTGCTATTATCGAGGGAAAGGAGGTGACTGATGAGCCCGTTGATTGAATCGGACTCGTTCAGGACAGGGATGATGATTGATATGCGGGGACCTGCAGGCATCAGAATTTTCTCCGCTCGAGAAAAGGCAGCAGGATCAGTCTCATTAAAGAAAGTCTTTCGGGGTCCCTGAAGTTTGCAAGGCCGATCACCATATTATCATGCCCCGCTTCAGGTTGGCCTTTATAGGTCCCGAACAGGCGATCCCACCAGGGGAGGTTAAAACCAAAGTTGCTGTTGTGTTCGCGGATGATTACCGAGTGGTGTACACGATGCATGTCGGGTGTGACGAGAACGAAACGCAAAATCCTGTCAATTGCCGTGCTGATAGAGATATTACCGTGATTGAACATGGATGTTGCGTTGAGTAGCACCTCGAAGGCGACGAAAGACCATACCGGTATTCCAAGCACGAGGATAATCCCCATCTTGATCAGCAGGGAAAGCACAATCTCAACAGGATGAAACCGTGCGCCTGTTGTAACATCGATATCGAGGTCCGTGTGGTGCATCCCGTGGATATACCAGAAGATGCGAACCTTATGAAAGACCAGGTGCTGGAGATATATAGTCAGGTCAAGGAGGACTATGGAAATCACGCCTGTCGCGAGAGAAGGAAGGTGAAGGTAATGGAACAACCCCCAACCCCGTTCCCCTGCAAGAACGGCCAGCGCTGTTGCCGAAAGGGGAAAGACAAAGCGCCCCACCAGGCCATTCAAAAAGGTGAGGGAGAGGTTTGTGAACCAGCGGGCAGGTTTGGGTGTCCGCGGGGTACGACGCGGGACAGCCATTTCCAGGGTTGCCATGAGAAGGAATATGCCGAAAAAACTGCAGAGCCTGATAAGGGCATGGTGGTCAATTACGAGCACATTCATTGACAGACCCAATCCATATGCATATATTATAAAGCAGAATCGTGCCGGTGTGAATGATGTGCTCTCTTTGGGTAAGAGGTTTTTTTCAATAAACCATGGTATACTATCAGGAAATGAATTGAGATAGCAGCACATGAAAAATTATTACAGCAAGGAAGATGAATGACACTCTTGCACGAAAAGGCATTTGAATTATCCGGGCAGGCAATCCAGGCCCGTGAGATAGCTGTTCTCCAGGTCAATTTAGGCTACAGGTGCAATCAGCACTGTACCCACTGCCATGTTTCAGCGCACCCGGGCAGACAGGAAGCCATGGATAGGGAAACGGTCGATAAGGTCCTTGCTATCCTGAAGGAGCACCGTATACGCTGCCTCGATGTCACGGGTGGGGCCCCGGAACTGAATCCGCATTTTCGATATATGATTCAATCGGCACGGGAGAACGATGTCCATGTGATTGTCAGGACTAACCTCACGGTCTTTTTTGAACCGGGCATGGCCGACATACCTGAGTTTTTCCGTGATAACATCGTTGAAGTCATAGCATCCCTCCCCTGTTTTACCCGGGAGAACGTTGACCGGATGAGGGGGGAGGGGGCCTTTGAAAAGAGCATCAAGGGATTGCGAACGCTTAACGCCTTAGGTTACGGGAGAAACGGAGGTCTTGTTTTGAACCTTGTGTATAACCCGTTGAGCGCATCGCTGCCCGGCAGCCAGAAAGAGCTGGAGGCAGCTTACAAAGAAGAGCTGTCAGAGCGTTTCGGCATTACTTTTAACCGGCTTCTTGTTTTGGCGAATCTTCCCGCGGGGAGATTCCAGGAAATGCTTGTCAGGACAGACGAGCGTGTACGGTACATTGAGTCTGCGAGAAGCGCATTGAACCCTGACACCTTTGAAGGCCTTATGTGCCGGCATCTCCTGAATGTCCGATGGGATGGAACCCTTTATGACTGTGATTTTAACCAGGCACTGGGGCTCCCGGTGAGGTCGGCCAGCCGGCACATCAGGGATTTTGACCTCCAATCGCTTTCGCACCGTTTTATTATGACAGGAGACCACTGCTATTTATGTACTGCAGGCAAGGGGTCGTCCTGAATGGGAGCAATAACATAACGGGCAGGTGTCCGTAGTAAAGCAAACCTGCATCACATAGTATCGTCGGCAATCCCCATCCTGTATTTTTATATGAATCTGTAAATAGATCTTCAGAGCGCCAGGTACCCGTCCGGTGCAAGGCTGGTCGCAAGCATCACCATGTTGATGTCGCGGTGTTCTGTCCAAGTCTCCGATGCCTGGTTTGCTGATTTGAGCCAGAAGGCTTCAATCTCCTCCCCTAACGGTACATAGCGCCTGAGTGACTTTAGAAGCGCCTGGAGCTGAAGGTCTTCAAGGGAAAGGACCTGGTCCTTCTTTACCAGGTTCTCCAGTCTTTCAACGGCATGGAGCCCTATCGATAATCCAAATTCACGGAAAGCAAGACGGTACGCGGCAGAAAATCCCAAGAAATTCTTATGCACGCAGGACTTGAGGCCTGGAATGGATGCCGTCAGCAAGGTCCTGAGCAGGTCGGCATCTCCAAAAGCTTCACAAGAGATCAACTGCGCTGCCTTGTAAGCGTCAGACAGGAGGCTGCCAAGACCGAGCGGGTCATCGGTCTGCCAGTTCTTTCCTTCACAGATATGGGCCATGTCGCCGATCATGGCGGCCAGATCAAGCGTTGCGGGCTTTCCCGTATCCTTCGCTCCGGTGGACTGAAGCTGGCTGTAGGTGATGAAGCCATCAAGCGGATCATGGTGGCCCATGGAGCGCACCAGCGGATATGAGAGGTCTATGCTCATCTTCCAGTACATGCTCTTCCGGCCGCTGCGCGGCAGGACATAGACAAACCGGGCATGGGCAGTCTTCGCAAGTTCCATCGCCCACCTGTTGTATACGAAATCGCCGGTGACGGCGCTTACGCGGTTGAGAGCATGCATCCACTTCGTGAGGTAATGAAAATACTGCCCGTCCTGTTCCCATTCCAGCCGCTCGTCAACAGGGTCACCTGGTTTGTGTTCATTGAGTGCCTTGCCGATCCTCAGGCCTCCACATGTGGGGTGAGACCTGCCTTCCTTTTCGGACAATCCGCTGATCCAGCCGGTCCGGGTATCATCTGCACGGTGTCTGCCGAGCACGTTATGAACCTGTTCGACGAGCCGTAGCGCGAGTTCCCTGTATTTTTCGTCTTTTGTCCGGAGGTAGAGCCGCAGGAAGTTGCAAACGGCAAAGGCATCGGTCCACAGGTAACGCCTCGGAGACTTTTCGCCCGGTGACAGCCCTGTCAGCGCGGCAAACTGATCCATGATGGACTGGACGAGAGGTGTCGATTCTGCCTGTTCCATGCTTCATGCTCTCCGCCTGCACGCATCGACGCGCTCACATATTCAACTGTGACCCGTGGTGTGCCGGTATACGTCAGGAGCTTTTCCGCTTCAGCCAGAAATCGAAGGACCGACCGGGGACGAATATGTCGATGCCGGCGGATGGCTCATCGAGCGGGTTTGTGACAATATGCATTTCGTTCCCGGGGATGTAGACCGCGTCACCCTCGTCAAGGACCTGCTCCTCCTTGGCGGTGGTGATTGCGAGCTTGCCCTTGAGGACGATCATTACCTGCGCGTTCGGGTGGTTGTGATCAGGCGACGCATGGTGCGGCGGCTTTACGAAGTGTTCAATGGAGATGTCCTTTTCACTGCAAAGGCTTACCCGCCTCCAGTCTTTCTCAGGCTCATAACTTTCAGCGCTGCTGAATCGGACTACTTTCATACTGTATCCTCCTAACGGATTTAAATCCATTCTTCTCCAAACTACATAATAATGCAACAGATTTTTTTGCCGGTGGATGGGGTTGCTTGCGCAGGCAGACCATTTTCATTGCTTTTCGCACATCGGAAAATGATATAATGCGCTATATTCCATGCAGGATCAGGAGGTCATATCATGAAAAAAGCGTTTCTTTTTCTTTATGCATGCTCTCTGGCGGTTGCCGTTGTTTTAGCGGGCAGTCAGGCTATCGGAGCTGAGTTACAGAAAAAGACCACAAAAGATATCAGGATATTGCGGTCTCCATCGGGTACCGGCAAGACCGCAACACAACCGCAACCGGATACCACCGTCAAGAACCCCCAGGTAGAGTCCGTCGAAATCCTGCCGCTGGCGACCGATTGCGCGATGAGATGGCAGATAACGCTTCGGAACACCAACAACACGCCCTTTACCAAGCCTATTACTATTCGACCCTATCAAAAGAAGGGCGCCGCAACCTACAGGGGTGTCGATGCAGTCATTTCACCGGCCACTATTCCGCCCGGTCAGACCGGCAGCGCAGGTGGAAATGTTGTAACGCCGGCGAAATACACCACCTATCGCCTGGATATTGTTATCGACAATCAGGTTGTCGCGTCACAAACGGGCTCCATCCCGGTGCTGAGCCACAACATCACTGTAGGCGATTTCCGGTTCCAGGATAACAAATGTTATGTGACAATAATAAATAATAACACCTATAAGGATTGTGAACTGCTTTTGAGGAGCGAATTCGCCACGAATGCGAGCCCCACAGTCTGGACGCCGGGTCTCAATTTCGGAAAGGATATTCCGGGAAGCGGGTCAGTGGAACAGGTGTTCCTGCCTCTGCCCGGGTATAATATCATCAAAATAACGGTTCAGAAAGGTTCCGCGATAATTACGGAAAAGAGCGTGCCCATTCCATAGGCAAAGGAGCCGGGAGGATTGTCCCAAAGGGCTAATACAGCTTCTGACAGGGTATCCCTGCCTTTTCAAAGGCGGCCCTTAGTTCCCCGCCTTTTTCCTGGAAGAAATCCTCAGTCATGGCCTGTTCCATTCCGTGCTTTTTATACGCCCGGTCAGCATAATAATAGTTATACCTGTCGATCAAAGCATGGTCCACCTTGCCCTTCAGCATATCCGCGAGTCTGTCGGCCCCGGGGAGCATGGGAGCGACCATGACATAAGTCCTGATCCCCTCTGCATGAAGAATTCCCAATGCCTCGATCCGCTTCTCTACGGGCGGAGCGCAGGGTTCGAAGATCTGACGCACCTTCTCGTCGGCTGTCGTTATAGTGAATCCGACCTCAGCGTCCGCTGATCTTTTCAATATCCCGATGTCCCGCAGGACCAGGGGGGATTTTGTCTGGATCACGACGGGCCATCCACTCTCAACGAGGATTTCAAGGCATCTCCCGGTAAGCATATACTTCTCTTCGGCGTATTGATAGGGATCACAGACCCCGCTTATCCAGACAATCCCTTTTCTCTTTTTTCTGACCTCCCGGACCAGGAGTTCAGCGGCGTTTATCTTTACATCAACGAACTCTCCCCATTGTTCGCGGTGCCCGGTAAATCTCTTCATGAACCTTGCGTAGCAGTAGGCGCAGTTATGCTGGCATCCCACGTAGGCGTTCAGGGCATAGTCATAGATCTGCGATTTGGAGAGGATGGTCTTCGCCCTGATCTCTTTGACGATCATAGCTCATTATACAGCAGAAGCCACAGGAGAGTGAAGTTTGTTTAGTCTGTCCGGGAACGTTTCCAATGATGTATGTTTAACGGCATGGTATAATTGTAGTGCAGCTCAAAAAGGAGGATAAGGATGAGGGTTCTTCTCATCTCGGCAAACCGGACCGAAATCAATATGCGCACCATGCCACTGGGACTTGCGTGCGTGGCACAGGCAGCAAGGCGGGAAGGGCACACAGTGAAGGTGCTGGACCTCGTGCAGGAAAAAGACGCCCCAGCCGCCATAGCTGAGGCAATCGTGGAGCTCGACCCGGAAGTAATCGGCATATCGGTCAGGAATATCGATGACCAGACGAAGCAAAACACCAGGTTCCTCTTTGATGAAGATAACCGGATAATCGCACTGGTACGGAAGCTGTCACGGGTCCCCATCGTGCTGGGCGGAGCAGGATACAGCATATTCCCGGAGACCATCCTTGCCGCTTCAGAAGCAGACATCGGTATCGAAGGTGAAGGGGAAGCGGTGTTCAATATGGTGCTGGAGCGATTGGAAGATAATGAAACCCTTGATGGCCTGCCGGGCGTGCACGTCAAAGGCAGAGGCCTGATGGCAGAGAAGATACTCATCAGGGAACCTGACGCCTTCACGCTTCCCGATCCCGATCTTTTGATCGCCGCTCCCGGAGATGCCGGCGATCTCTGGATACCCGTGCAGACAAGGCGCGGCTGCCCGATGCGCTGTAGCTATTGCTCAACAGGGACGATAGAGGGCACAATCATCCGGAAGCGCTCGCCCAAAAACGTCGTGGAGTGGATTGCAAAACTGGAAAGCCGCGGTGTAAAACAGTTCTACTTTGTGGACAATACCTTTAACCTGCCGCCATCGTACGCGACAGCCCTTTGTAAGGAACTGGCGCGCG
>JAQTNJ010000029.1 GCA_028713955.1 Syntrophorhabdaceae bacterium | reverse complement strand
TGCTCTGATATCTGATTTCCTGAGTTCTGCTGTCATTGAATCTTTATCTTTCATTTGCTTTCTCCTTCCCGCCCTTAGAGTCTAAACTATTGGGTAGAAAGTGTCTCACTTATATTGGCACAGAGGGCTATGGTGGGGTTATAAATTGGGAATCGCTTCTATCTGCCTACTGCATACTCTTTGCTATCACTATGAGCCATGAGCTATGAGTGTTTTTGCTACTCTCAGCTCTCCGCTCTTTGCTCTTAGCTCAAACTTGGTGGGGGAAAATTCTTGCAGCAGAAAATTGACAATAAAAGACCTAACTCCAAATACCAAATACAATACTGACTAAAAATACACTATTAAACACATATTTTGGATTTGACAGACAGGGCTGATCATAGAAGGTTTAAATTATGAGTTTGAAATTATTAAAACTAGGCAAAGCTTATTCATCTGATTCTCACGATATCTTACATGAATTTTATATACCAGTCCTCGGGGCATCTGTTGAGTATAGTCGTCTTGCTGGTTTCTTTTCATCGAAAGCATTAGCGGTCGCCGCAAGTGGTATAACAGAATTTTTAAAAAATAAAGGTGTTATAAAAATGGTCGTTTCTCCTCGTTTCAGTCGAGATGATGTACACACTATATCAAATTCTATGGAACACCCTGAGGAGTATACCTCAAGAAAAATGTTAGAAGAAATTAATAATATAGAAGAAGATTTTATAAGAGACCATCTACAAGCTTTAGGGTGGATGCTAGTGAATAATCTTTTAGAAATTAAAGTTGCTATACCTTTAAATAATTCAGGTATGCCTCTTAATCAATGAAACCAACAAATTATCGGAATATAGTACAGAGAACCTGCCCCCAAAAAATTGTACACCACAAAATGTTAGTTTTCTGGCAAAATAGAGAAGGAGGTTTTTGTCATGAAGACATCGAAGTTCACCGAGGAGCAGATCGCGTTCACCCGTTGTCATATCAGATGTTTTGTGTCCATTTTCATGTCCTTTTTCTATTAAAGCTTAATCCTTCCGCTAAGAACATAATCCATCAGACTGATATTCTTTACTATTTCAATGTATTGCATTAATATAGATTTAAATGAACAACGTATAGCAAAAAAGGCGATGATCCGTGACGGCTTCATCGTCGGTTTGTTTTAGACGTTAACAAAGAGGAGAATATGCAAAAAACCGCGCAGACAAAGAAACGTTCTTCATTGGTAGATGCAATAGTATCGTCATTGAAAAAAACAGAAATATTGTCAGATACTGTTAGCAGAAAGAGCTTTACCGAAGCCCAAATCCAAACATCATTATTTGCTCACTTGCAAAAGAAACTCCCGTATATTCTCGGAAAGCATTTCAACTATTCGCAAAAAAAAGTAGAAAAAATTGTTGAGAAAGATTTTAAATTTGAGAAAAAAAGGACTACGACAGTTCCAAGCTTCAATGTCTTCGAAACAAACCACCATCCTGATGCCGTACTGGAGATTAACAAGGGCCTCAGAATTGCCATAGAGTTAAAAGCGGGGGATACCGGCCAAGATATACGGGCTGGAATTGGTCAGTCACTTGTCTATTCGACGCAATTCAACTTCACAATCTATCTATTTGTAGACACAACGCCTGGCTACGATATTGAAGGCTCTGTCACGGGAAAGAAAGAAAAAGCCCTCATAAATTCTTTATGGAAAAACTACAATGTTAAATTCATTGTAGTATGAGCATTTTTTAAATATCCTGAAACATTAATGGCGTAAAGAACCCGTGGGGGACGTCCTTCAGTATTTCAATTCGGTACTTCACATTCTTGCTATTGAGCAATTGAAGAACGTCCCCCTGCTCCTGTGTTAGACTTACTGGAAGCGTTTTCTTCTGTTGGGCTGAGGGGACGTTTTTTACATATTTACTTTCGTCAATCGTCTTGCGCCTGCCGCAGGTTTCAAAAAGTATTTGAAACTGTAATATAAAAAGGTTACAATTGTAATACGAAAAGGTTACAACAATGGATATAGCGAAATTGTTCAGATCAAAGGCGCGGAAAGCGCTCTTTCAGCTCTATTTCACCAATCCGGAAGGCTCTTATTATTTGCGCGAGCTCGAAAGAATATTCGATATCCCTGTCAGCATTATCAGAAAAGAGCTCATGCGGCTTGAAGAAGAAGGGGTGTTTATTTCAGAGAAGAAGGGCAACCTTCTGTTTTACCGGTTGAATCAAGCATACCCACTCTTCGAAGAGCTGAAGAACATTGTGCACAAGACCATAGGCATAGAGGGGCTTTTAAAGGACGCCATAGATGATATTGAGGGTATAGCGGCTGCATTTATATACGGTTCTTTTGCGAAAGGCAAAGAGAAAGCAGCAAGCGATGTGGATCTGTGCATCATAGGGTCCATCGATGAAGACAATTTGATCGCGAAGCTCAATGCCATAGAGAGATCCATCAAAAGGGAGATCAATTATACCCTTTTTACAATGGGAGAATTCAAAAAGAAAAAGAAGAGCAAGGATGGGTTTATCCAGGACCTTATCGACAACAAGAAGATAATGCTGAATGGAAAAGAAGATGACCTTCGATAAATTTGTAAGCGAATACCTTTCAAGGGGATTGATGCAGAAGCAGAAAGGATCTGCGGCAGATGTTGAAAAACTTCTTGTCCGAAGTACAAAAGATCTGAAAACAGCGAAAGCCAACTTAAAGATCGATGAGGGAATAGCATATTCGGTTGCCTATCTTGCTATGTTGAGAGCGGGAAGGGCATTCATGCTCTTGAAAGGTTTCAGGCCGTCTGACGGGTACCAGCATAAAACGGTAGTGGAATTTGTGCACCAGGTGCTCGGCGATGAATATGGTACGATCATCGGGCACTTTGACAGGATGCGCAGGAAACGCAATCTGTTCACTTATGAAATTGACATTTCGGTATCTTTTAAAGAGGCTGAAAATGCCCTTCATTCTGCGGAAACCTTCGTCAATGTGATAGTGGAATACGTCAAGAGGGAAGATCCGCAAGGACGTTTTAAGTTTTAAAGACATGGGTCAACGGAATCAGCCCTTGACATTTGACAAATCTTGAGAACCCTCTGCTATCAGGCATTGTAATCCGACTAATAACAGAATAATTTTCCTTCCCTTGGCAGCGTCGAATACGTAGCATATTGTAGTATAAGGGGATGCATCGAGCATGGGATCAGCCCTGTCGGTAAGCCTGTCCAAACATCGGGCGGGGTTGCATCTTCAAATGTCAATTGTTATGACCTCATCGATATCAGGAGGGGAAAAAGCAATCACTTCATCGGATCTATCCGGAAAGGAAGTTATCATGAGATTGAACGAACAGGAGATAAATAACTATCTGCAGCCTTTCTTCGGGCAGCACGAAGATGGTTTTCAGCAGGCCTGGCTGGAAATACTTGAACGTGATCCGCAAACATTAGAGGAGATCGCTCCCATTGTCAGGAAGATCAGGAACAGGGCTATAAAACAGTATCTTATTAGAAAATACAAGGAGGATAGCCTGTACAAACCCATTGGAAAGAATGGTGATGAAAGCTTTACCCTTGAATCGATACTGGCAAGCCCTGCGGGTGATGTTGCTGAAGAATATAGCGGGAGGGATGGTTTTTACAAAAAGATAGTGGACTTTTTGATCGGGGAGTACCTGAGCCAGAAGAACGAGAATCTTGCATTAAAAATAAAAGAGATCGACCTTAAAACAGAAAGGTTGCGATTACGTTCATCAGGGCCGTGCTCACAGAGGATTTTAGCCGGTTCTGGGACAGCTACTACGCCGACTATATGGACACCCTTCGCCATTGGACTATGGCAGGCGGGTTTCAAGGAGGCACGTCAGACTTGTTTGAAGACTTTTGGAAGGACTTGGAAGAGCGGCTAAGCAGACAGGAGTTCATTCTTCGTACTGCAGAAGCGTGTTGGGTTGAGGCATAACCATGGTATGCAGCGGATCCGCATGGAACGCCTCTCGTTGACGCTGTTGTTCGACACACCCTACGACTATCTCGACCCGGAGAAAAAGTCCCTCGTCCAAGCATTTCTCAGACAGCAGCCTTACCAGCAGATCCTCTTGGTGCATGAAAACCAATTCTCAGAGAAGGATGAAAAATGCATACGTATTTAAAATTCGGTAGGGGTCTAAGAGTAGCACACCGGGAAGAAAGCATATGATCATCGATGGTGATCTTCCCAAAGATTTTTCTTGACTCAAGGCCATATGGGGTCTACAATATAAACAGCATTAGGAGTAACCCGAAAGGGTTCGGCAACCGAGCGACAGAGAGCTGCGGTGCCTTGGATGGTGAGAGCCATCCGATGCGTGGGAGAAATCCCAAAAAGATCTCTGGACATAGCTTCGCCGAATTGAGCCGTCCTAATGTGGACGGCTTTTTTGTTCCCTCCTGATGACTATCAAATGAGGAGGTTTCAAATGGAACAAAACAACAAAACCAAAGAAGAGCAACAGAACGAGGGGAACAATGGACATGGGCAGACTCCATTAGACGAGCTGCTCAAAAAAGCGGGGGAGCGGGGGAACGGGGTAGTGGTGAGACCCAATGCCAACAAGCACATAACCGTGCAGTTCAACCCGTCCCCATTGCTGGTAAAAAAGGAGGAGGGTACATATCAAGAGAAGTTGGAAACGGAAAAAGACTGGTATACAAAGGGGCAACAATTGTTGAAAGATGCAGAATATGAGGATGCAATAGAGGCTTTTAGCAGAGCCATAGAGTTGAACCCCGAATATGTGAAAGCCTATAATAGCCGTGGAGTTGCTTACGATGAGATTGGCGACTACCAGCAGGCAATTGAGAATTACGACAAAGCCATAGAGTTGAACCCTGAATATGCAACGGCCTACAATAATCGAGGGATGGTATATGATGGCTTAGGCGACTCCCAGCGGGCAATTTGTGACTATGATAAAGCCATAGAGCTGAAACCTGAAAGCGTTGTAGTTTATAACAATCGTGGAGTTGCCTATAGGAACCTTGGCGACTACCAGCGGGCAATTGAGAATTACGACAAAGCATTAGAACTCAACCCTCAATATACTGCAGCTTATTTCAACCGTGGGCTTGCCCATGGCAACTTTGGCAACCATCAAGAGGCAATTAAGGATTTTGGCAGAGCCATAGAGCTCAACCCTCGGTTTGCATTGGCTTATTATGACCGTGGGGTTACTTACGCTCAGCTTGGTGACTACCAGCAGGCAATTTGTGATTATGGTAAGACTATAGAGTTGGACCCTGAATATGCAGCGGTTTATTGCAACATTGGGGCTGCTTATGCCCAACTTGGTAACTACCATCAGGCAATCAAGTATTATGATAAGTCCATAGCGTTGAACCCCGAATCTGCGAAAGATTACAACAACCGCGGGCACGCTTATGCAGAAATCGGCAACGATAAAAAAGCGATTGAAGATTACAAAGTTGCTGCGATATTAGGTCATAAAAAAGCACAGGACTTTTTGAGAAAAGAAGGGATTGATTGGCAAGGAGAGTTGGGGTTAGGGGGTGAAGTACTCAATGGAAAATAAAAAATGGCAAGGTACAGAAGAAGAAAGGGCGCTGGTACGGGAAATGGCAGAGTATGCCGAGGAACTTGTGAAGGAGTTTCCTGAAGTCACGCTGCGGTCGTGGGACTTTAATGCCGAATCGAAGAATGGGCGGTGGTTGCCGTTGGGTATATGTCTTTATGTGACCGGGCCCAAGTTAGCGGTGGAGGCATTTCTGACAAGGATAGCGGTTGTCTTTAACGTTGACGGTTATCCTATTTATTGGCCCATAGAATATGATGAGGCAGGCAATGTACTCGATAAGCCTATAAAGGACTTTACGGCGAGGATGAGGCCGTCCGCAGTGTAATGATAGGGGGAATAACCGGCAGGATTATCGGCGGCGGAACAGTGGGAGGTCTTCATTAAAGAAGAAAAAGGAGGAGTGATCATGGACTGTGACCGGTTTCGCTTTGTAGGGGCATGGCGGGAAGTGAAACGGTACAAGATAATCATGCGGGCATCAGGGACAAATTTAACGTGGAAGGAAGGCGAAGCGAGCATTGAGAAGATTAGGAAAAACATAGATAAGTATCCGAAGATGGCTACATTCACGTTTTACTATAATACCGGGGAGTGTATTATTGAGGTACCGATGTATATGTGAAATGAACAATTACATTGGATTATGCGAAGGCTACTAAAAATAAACACCATATATCGCCTATTACGGGCGCGAGATAGGAGGTCAAAAATATGCCAGAGACATCAACAGGCAAAAGAGACGTACGGAAGATATTGGACGAAGCACACGAAGAAACCAGGAGATGGGGGAAGGAGAAAGGGGTCAACGTCCGTATCACCGAGAACAAGAGCCCAGTGGTAATATTCAACCCCCCGAGGAGCCTTGCGGAGAAGGTGAAGAGGATAAAACAAGAAACCAAAAAGGAGACTGATTAATTAAAATGATAGGGGGAATAGCCGGCGATATCATCGGTTCGGTGTATGAAGGGCACAATATCAAGAGGACGGACTTCCCCCTCTTCGGCCCATGGAACCGCTTCACCGACGATACGGTCCTTACCGTCGCTATTGCCGATGCCATCCTTACAAGGTCGGATTACGGGAGTAAGCTCAGGGGGTGGTATCAGCTTTACCCGGACAGGGGGTATGGTGCGGGCTTCAGGAAATGGGCGGCATCAAGGGAGATGAGGCCAAGGTCAAGCTGGGCAAATGGTTCGGCGATGCGGGTGAGCCCCGTAGGGTTTGCCTTCAATACCCTCGATGAGGTCCTTGATGAAGCCAGAAAGAGCGCCGAGCCAAGCCATAACCACCCGGAGGGGATCAAGGGTGCCCAGGCAATAGCGGCCTCAGTATTCCTTGCACGGAAGGGATGCAGTAAGGAATACATCAAGGACTATATCGCCGGCGCTTTCTCCTATGACCTTGACAGGACCGTTGAGTACATAAGACCGAAATACAGGTTCGATGTGAGCTGCCAGGGCTCCGTGCCGGAGGCGATCATCGCCTTCCTGGAGAGCACAGATTTCGAAAGCGCCGTACGCTTTGCCGTCTCTCTGGGAGGTGACTCAGACACCATTGCATGCATGACAGGCGGCATGGCTGAGGCTTACTACGGGGGTATTCCTGAAGAGATAAGTTCACAGGTATTGAAGATGCTGGATGATCGGCAGAAATCCATCGTAAACATGTTTATAGAATAATTTTTATAACTATTCAATTATAGCTACCTTCTCCTCCCTCCCCCATAAACCGGTCAGACCATAATTATTTCTTTCCTGAAACAAATAGAAGTAAATATTCTTAGGGCATGATTGCTTTCATGTGGTAGTTCATATTTTTCAAGTGAAACGGTAACCCTGCGGGGCGGAAGATGCTTCAAATCGACGGTATGGCATTATTTCTCTTTCTCACATAGAATTGCACATAGCAAAGGTTTACAAGACATATCAGAGCCAAACAGAGAAACATTATCGGGTACCCTGTAAACGGAATGATAATGCCCGCGATTACCGGTCCAAGAGCCATACCCAAATCCATGAACGCGTTAAAGGTCCCCACGGCAGAACCACTGGAAGAACCTGCATATTCAAAGGCATACGCCATTGCTGCAGGGAAAAAGAATGCGCCTCCCGCTCCATAGAGTAGTCCTACAAAAATGAACATGGGAAGAGTTTTTGAAAAAGAAAGGATAATCATAGCTATCATAGACAAAAAAATGAAGAGGAGAATCATCTTTTCTTTATTATAAGCGTCGAGTATTCCCCCTCCAAATGCTCGTCCCACGATGATCGCCACAGCGTTAGCGGTAAAGAAAAGTCCCGGGTTGGTTATCCCACATTGAAGCGCATACAAGGGAACGAAAGCTGCGAGGGCTCCAAAAACAAACATTTGCATGAAACTCGTGATACCAGGAGGAACGACTTTCCGTTCAAAGAGAAAACCGCTGCGAGCGGGGGTGTTCTGCTCGGGCGTAATACTTGATGTCCGCTCTTTCACCTTCCATGAGAGGAATAAAGAAAGCAAAGACAGACTGATGCAGGTCAGGAAGAAAATCGTGAAACCGTATCGGTTGGCGAGAAACATACCAGAGGGAGCGGCAAATGCCATAGCGAGGCTTGGTGCCAGCATGAAATAGGCGATGCCCTGGCCCCTATAAACCACCGGGACGATGTTGATCGTATATGCGAAGGCGGCTGTGTGCAATGATGCAAAGGCAATTCCTTGAAAGACCCGTATTAGTAAAAAGGGCCAAAAGGGGCGAAATATAATAGAGGCCAGGAAGGTGAGCGCAAAGAGTAGTGCCCCAACCACCATAACCCTTTTTTCCGAATACCTTGTCAGTGCCCCTCCGACAAAAAACCTGGAAACAAGAGCTGCTACCCCCATAACCCCAACGAGGACACCGACCTGTCTTTCGTTGGAGCCTAATTTTGTGAGATAGACCGGAAGAGCGGGTATAAGGGCATGATTGGCCGATACGAAAGCGAAGAACGCAATAAAAACGAGAATGAAATCCCGGGTGAATAATTTCCAGATTGTATTTTGAGGAATGTTTCCTTCATCACGCATGGTGCTTTAATGTCGCACGAGCGAAAAGGTGATGTCAACTTATCCGAAATATTGCTATCCACCGCTTTTGTGAAATTGTTCCTGAAAAATTTACTGATGTCTTCCTCCTACCATGAGTCCCCTTTTCTCTTCTTGCTGCCTCATTACAACCTGTAATACCGGAGGCGCCTTCATCCAAAGAAGCTGACACCCCTTGCACCATCGTTGGCAGGTACCGTGAACCATGAAATAACAATATCCTTGCAAAACCTCTACAACCTGCATACTATTTTGTATGGCACAGACAAGATTCGTAATGGAATAAAGATGAGAAACAGGGGGAAGACACCATGAAAAGGCTTCTGCTCGTTATGGTAACCGCGGCGCTTCTGGTGGTGTACTCCTCCTCGGGAGAGGCATGGGAAGTAAAGGTCAAGAACTCCTGCCATGCAGATGTTGAGATCTTTGTCAAAGGGCAGGACTTAACCTACTTTGATTCTGTTGACTGCAAGGTGAAGGTGGCGAGTGGCGAGACGGGAATCTGCAGACTGCCCGGGGGCTATGCTCAAGCAAGATCTCCGGACATTATTATGTGAAAGATTCTTCTGGGAAAACCTATGAAGAAAAGCTTGACCCCATCTTCTGCACTACCCCCAACGTTTTTTTTAAAACTGCCACGTGCTGCTGGAATGTGAATGCGGAGGTCACCACGTCAGGTCATTGTCGTCTTGAACTGCGTTAGGCGACCCTTCGCTGGCAATATGGATCGACAGTTGCTTCATAGGGGGAAAGGAAACGCAGTAATCTCTTTCTCTCCATAATCATTCATTCCCTCTCGGGTGCCCCCCATTCGCTTGAAGGTGACAATTCACACCTGTAATTGGCATTCATCGTTCATCCCCCGCTATGCATCCTTGTAATAATTTCCTGCAGAATCAAAGAACCGGCGTTCTCCGGGTTATAGTCGACGCTCGCCGGCAAAAGAGGCCTCAGATCATTGATAAATCCCGGATGCTTCAGCTTGTCCAGTACGTTTGCTTTCAGGCTTCTCCCGTCGATCAAATTGCCCTCGTGTTCCATGTATCGGGTAAAGATGCGGACGATCTCCTGCGTGTCTGCTTGTCCTTCGGTTATGCCCAGCCATAGGTCAAAAAGGTCCCTGCCTTTCCTTCGTTGATAAAGCGCTCTCAGTTTGGTCGCAAGGAGTTCCTCAAGGGAAAAGGTAGTAATGTTGCATGTGCCGTTGAACCATCGCGAGCGGACCTCAAAAGGCCTCTTTTGCAACCCCGATACGGCAAAATGCTCACGAGTGTTGATCTCTATTTTTACTCGGAGAGGGATAACGGGCGGACCCTCAGACTCTATCCTGTACATGAGCGTCACGGCATCTGCGGACTGCTTCCGCCTTGGCGCCCCGAGAAAAGGATTGACAACCTTCTGCACCGTATCGAAGATTATCCCGATCGGTTCCGGGACAACCTGCACCAGGTCGATGTCCTCTGAGTATCGTCTTGACGGTCTGAAATAGAGCTTATGAAGCGCGGTTCCGCCTCTGAAAGCGAGTCTGTCGGCAAGGTATTGATCTTTATAGAGCGTGACGAGCACCCTGCTTATAATCAGGTCCTGCTCGACCTGTGCATCGGCTACCCATGGCGCCATATGCCGCCAGGCAACGATGTCCGCCCTTGGGATCACGATTCACCCTCTACTGTCGTATTGACGATCACCCTCCACCTGCTGTCAGTTTTTGCCCCTTTAACCGACAGGGACGCCTCAAGTTTTGCAGGAAAAGGTTTCTTCTCGGCAATCCAGTTGCCGAGCGGTCCGGTGATCTTTGAAAACCCGGCTTCATCCAGAAGCCACCCCAATCGCTGGGCATTGGCAATATTCCCATCCTGCTGAACGCCTTCGACGAGCTTTTCCGGCTCCAACCGTTCCCCGAGTTCTTGCAGTACTGAAAACACCGTGTCCAGCCCTCCAATAGCGCGTGCATAGCGGACGAGATCGATAGCGGTTGCTTCAGGGGAAGAGACGGTAATGTATCCGGTCTGTACCTTTATCCGTTGAACAGAAGTGGCGGAGACCTTCTTTTTCACAAAGAACCTGATGGCAAGATCCTTCAACCGTGCTTCCCGCAGCGATCTGACGGTCACCACCTGGTATTGCTGAGGCTGCTGGTGAGCAGCGCCATACAGTGAGGCAGCGCTTAAAAGGCCGACATAGTATGGTTGTTCGAGATAGCGCATGAGATCGTCGATGAACCATTCCGGAGGGAGCACCCCGCGTGCTGCATATTCGAGGGGGACTACAATATAAAAATCATTATGAACGCGAACGATCCTATTTTTTATCGCAAGCCGGGAGACGGATTTCCTGAATGCTGCCTCAGAAATCTTCAGCTCCCTGTAAGTCTCCTCACTGGTAAAGAAATACTTTCCCTGTGATTGCTTCAGGTCTACCCACTTCGATAGGACTGATGGCTCTTTCTGTTGCACCATTAGGATAACCTGCTTTCCATAGTTAAGCTATTATTTGCAGATTGTGACATAAAACGTCATTATTTGCAAACAATAACTTTCCATACTATTGACCAGCAACTTGGCACGGGGACACCGGAAACGATATCGGCGGGTGGCTTAAAAGGCCGGAAGACTAACATTATGGCATGTACAGTTTTTGGGGTACACCCATTTGGTTGAGAAACTAACTTTGGAGGTGGTACAATAAATGGGGGCAGGCCAGGAGGGCTGTGCCGTAAACGATTTATAGAGGAAGGATCATTATGAAAAATATACCTAAAGAAATAGCCCTTGCCATGAAGTCCCTTAAGGCTAATGGTTTTAATGTGCACTTTGTGCAAACCAAACTTGAAGGTCGAGAAATAATGCTTAAAATGAACCGCAAAATGGATTGATAGGTGTCGCAGATTCTGTAACTCTGAGGCAAATAGGTATTCTTGAGGCGCTTGCACAGAGAGGCAATGAGATTATCAATCCTTTCGTGCCTGAAATGACCGAGGGGATAAAAAAAGACCAAGACAAACGCAGAGAATTTATAAACATGATGAGAAAGACTTTCGCAAGCGATGTATTTATCACGGGCACCAATGCCGTTACTGTTGACGGGAATATCGTCAATATTGATCGTAACGGCAACAGAGTCGCCGGTATAATTTATGCAGCACCCAGAGTGATTTTAGCAGTCGGCCGGAACAAGATTGTAAAGGATGTCAGTGCAGCTATCGATCGTATCAGAAACGTTTTGGCTCCGGCACATGCGAAACAAAAGGGGTATAAAACACCCTGTGCTGAAAAGGGTAAATGCTATGATTGCAATAGCCCTGATAGACTGTGCAATATTACCCTTATCCTTGAAAAGAAACCCCTCAGCACCGATATTTCTGTGGTTCTTATCAACGAAGATCTGGGATTAGGCTGGGACCCTGGATGGGATGAGACGCGCATTGCCGGGATCAGAGATGATTATTACCGGTATAGTTGGCCGTTTTAGGATTACTTATATCTGATGAGATTACTCTGATTTATTCACCAACATCTTTGCTAATAGCTTGTTCTTCCAACAGCATCATTATATTTAGTAGCAGGTGCACTGGTCACCCTTTCCTTCCTCCTACCATGAAACACACGAAACCGCATCTTTGACAACTATACTAACTTATACATAGTAATCCTTTAGGCACACAGTGCCTGTGAGAAAGTAAGTCAATGTTGTCCGTCTTCGACATGTCTTCGGCAAGGTTTAATTGTTCGGGCAACAGGAATCCTGAATTTGTATTCATTACTCGTATCAGACGTTACCTGTCTTAAGAATCTATTTAGGATAAAGGTTCTTGACCCCTATCTTTGGTATGTGCTAATCTACACTGACATTATGCTGACTGAATATTCATTTATACTACTGGGGTGCTACTGGGATGATTAAGGACCATCTCGATACTAAAGGTTTTTTTATACTGGTTGTTCTGACCATGCTGTGGGGGTTGAACTACCCTGCAATCAAAATTGCTAACCTGGGATTTTCACCCGTCTTCAACTCCTTTCTCCGGTCGGCAATCGCCTCGGCCTTTGGCATCGTCTATTGCATCTCCATCAAAGAGCCCTTGTTTCATAAGGACATACGCCTTTTTCACGGATTCATAGTAGGTCTCCTCTTCGGTCTGGAATTCGTCTGCATTTATTGGGGTATGCGGTATACAGATGCTGCCCGGGCTATAATCCTCGTCAACTGTTCCCCTTTCGTAGTGGTCCTCGGTGCTTACCTCTTCCTGAAGGAGAAACTAACCTTCACGAAAATTGCAGGTCTTCTCCTTGCCTTTGCCGGACTGTACCTCGTGTTTCGGGGCAAGCCGAGCTCGTGGACCCCGTCGATGTTCTTCGGAGACATTCTGCAGCTCGGGGCTGCCGTGTTCTGGGGTGCTACTACCGTGTACATAAAAAAATATCTGGCGGATCGGGTCCACCCCATCCATACATTTCTGTATCAGCTTGTCTTCTCCGTTCCGGTGACTTTTGTCTGCGCACTTTTTCTTGAGCCGAAATGGGTCTTGAACGTAAGCGGCGCCGTGACAACGGCGGTGATCTATTCTTCCGTGATTGTCGCTTTCGCATCGTATCTTGTGTGGTTCAAGCTCATCCATGTATACCCCGTATCTGAGCTTGCCATCTTCACATTCCTTTCTCCCGTATTCGGTGTGGCTGCGGGTGCTATCTTGCTACGAGAGCAGTTGACCACGGGGTTGATCCTTGGACTCATTCTCGTGAGTGTCGGCATCTATGTGACGAATCGCAGGCCAAAGCCGGCTTAGGAAAACAGCTCAGTCTTGATTTCACATGCTGCTGCGTACTTCGACCGGTAATTGTTGACTCTCGCCGTATACTCGTTGCAAGACTCGTAGGTGATATACGTAACACTGAATTCGCCCCGTTCTTCCACTGTCCGTAATGTTTCAGATTTTACATTTCAACATGGTTCAGCCCCTTTATCTATACCTCCCCGTATCAAACGCCCCGCCTTTCTGGAAGTCATATATGCTGTAATCCTCCATGGTGGTCTCCCCCGCAAGCAGCCTCATGCCGCGGTATATCCTCTCCTCCATGTCGTTGAGGGATACGACGCCAGCCGACACGGGGAAATAATCGTCACTTTCCTTGTAGATGAGCATGAGGGAGGGGACGTTCTCCACGTTGAACCGCGAGGCCACACGGGGGCTTTCGTTCACGTTGATCTTCTTCGTCTCCCACCCATACCTGTCGATGAAGTACTTCAGTATGTTGCCCTGTTCCGTGCAGTACCCGCAGGCATCCGCATAGAAATAGACGAGCCCGTAGTCATGCCTCCCGCCTGCGATCCTGTCCGTAATCTCCCTGCCGGTCTCACGGATGTACGCGCTCCTGCCCGGCGCCGCAACAGGGTAATCGCTCCCCACGTTGAGCTCGGGGTGCTTCTGCATCATGGCCATCTGGACGTTCGTCACGGCGAGGGCCTTCCTCCGCGCGATGTCATACACCACCAGGTACTCATACATGTTCTCTTCGGTCGGCTTCATGACGGCCTTCTTGTGGAAGTCATCAAGGAGCTTCCGGAAGTCGTCGGGGTGCATGTTCCAGAGCTCCCCGGTCGTGTAGTCCTTCAGGCTGGGGAGCTTCCGGGCCAGGGCCTTTTCTTCCTTTCCCACTTTCTCCTCTTTTGTTTCCTTCGGTTTCTCAGGGGCCTTCTCATACCAGTACCACCCGCGCTTCAGGTCGTCGTAGTATTTCTTCTGTTCAGGCTGTGCGGATACAGTCTCCCCGGCGCCCAGCACATATGCCGGAAGGCAAAGCGAAAAGCAAAGCTGAAGGCAAAGCGACAGGCAAAGGAGAAGGCAAAGCGACAGGCAAAGAAGAAAGCAAAAGCGAAGGCAAGAGCGAAGGCAAGAGCGAAGGTTTAAAACCCTCCACAGTTCAGAAAACGGGATGAGCGATCTTGATGACATCTTCCTTCCTCAGGAATCCAAAGTATCTTGAATCATAGCTGTCAGGCGAATCCCCTACCACGAAAAGCGCACCATCCGGGACCTTCCCGCTGAAGCGGAAGGCCTCCACCGGTTCCCCCTTTTTGCTTCTGTCCTTCGCCTGTCCCATATACATGCCGTTGCAGTAGTAATGTTTTTCCCACTTCACCGAAAGAACATCTCCAGCGGCGCAGCCGACCCTTTTGATGGTCCGCAGGGGCTTGCCGTTCCCGATATACGGTGTAGACAGCATGAACATCACGTAGTCGCCCTGTGCGATCCTTGTTTCCCGTGACGCTTCCGAAAGGAAGAACACCCTCTTGTCGAGGGACGGGGTCAGGGTGACGGAGATCCTTCCCGGAATCATCATGCCGGCTGCTGCGGCGACCATCACAGCGATCAGGGAATATACGACCTTACGGTTCAACAGTTTCTGCATGTTCGCCCACCACAACGTCAGCGGTTATCATGACTACGTTCTTCGGCATGGATTTGATCCTGTGCTCCATGGCGTCGAGATTCGCCTTCAGCTGCTCGTCGTTTATCTTCTTTGAGACATAAAGGTCGCGCTGTCTCTCTATGAAGCCTTTTATATCAACGGCGACCACCCTGGGTACCACGTACCCGTCATAGAGGTAGAGCAGCCCCGAGGTCAGGACAAGGTTGAGGATCGCCACGGTAACGAAAAGACTTACCAGTCCGGGTTTCCCTGATTTTTCAGGTTCCCCTGGTGTCCCCGGCGAGGCTTCCGCCGGTAGTTCCGTTTCAATGATTTCAGTCGTTTGTGTTCCCATCTGTGTTCTCCTTGTAAAATCCCCTTCCCAAAGCGGAAAGAAGCCCCCTGATCGAGGCGCTTTCCGTCTCTTCGTGGAACCTTTCCAGGACGTGGTCCAGCCCCGCGTCTCCGGAAAGCCTGTAATAACCGGATACGGATGCGTTCCCGTCGAGTCCCTCGCTCATCTCTGCGTCCGTCACCTTCACGCCCCTCGCGTAGACGAAGGAGGGGACCCTCTCGATGCCGTATTTCGCGAACAGGAGGGGGTCCACCATGACGTTGATCCCCATCATCCCGCATTTGCCCGTGGAGAG
Organism: Syntrophorhabdaceae bacterium; assembly: GCA_028713955.1. NCBI lineage: Bacteria > Pseudomonadati > Thermodesulfobacteriota > Syntrophorhabdia > Syntrophorhabdales > Syntrophorhabdaceae > Syntrophorhabdaceae bacterium. The sequence continues at coordinate 6,041 of JAQTNJ010000029.1, read as the reverse complement.
ATCGCAGGACTCGTCCCTTTTCATGACTTGGGCGACGAAGTTTATCGTCGGCACCATGTATTTAGCGCCGTTGATGAACCCCCGCATGACGAAGACTATGTTCTTGTCCCGGAGCCTGCCGGCGGAGACGGTGTAGTTCCTGATGGCATGGACCGGCATGGAGGATGATATGAAGATGTAGAGCCGCTCATCGCTTTCGAGGGAAGGTCTTGACCGGTCCCTGTAGTCGCTGTACCAGGGCGTTTTTTTCTCAGGCCCTGTGTGGTACCCTTCAACGCCGAGGCGTTTCCTGAGCCTTGCGGTCTCCGCCTCAAGCTTCGCCTGGAATTCGCTGGAACCGTAGAAGGTGTCGGTATCCTTCGCCAACGATTCCGCCTTCGCCAACGATTCCGCCTTTTCCCTGTGGATATTGCCGGGGACTTCAAGGGTCTTTTCCTCCTGACTTGCCTTTGCCTTGAACCTGAGGACATCATCCATGTCGAAGGCATCCACCTTCTGCCTTTTCAGGAAGATCCCGTTCAGGTACACGGACGCTTCACTAATCCCGTCCTTTACCTGTGCCTTTATCAACCCTGACGGATGAGCGCAGCCATCCTCCGCCTCCGTGAGGTATATCCTGTCGTCCTCAACCCTGTCCAGTCTTGCGCAGGGACCAGGCGCGACGATGGAGACCGTCCCGGAGAGGCAGAAGGAGGGCAGGGCAAGGAACACCGCAACGGCCATAAGAAAAGGTCTCAGCAAAAGAGGCTTCAGCAGAAAAGGTCTCAGCAAAAGAGGCTTCAGCAGAAAAGGCTTCAGTATATTCAAGACTGTTTCCTCCAGGTTTTATTACTTCAAACGCCGCCCGTCACAACGAATAGCCTACGCAGCAGACCCTTTTTCTGAACAGCATCCAGTCGAAGTTGTCGGGCGCGTTCGACGACGATCCACCCGGAGGGTTCTTCATCGTCGCCCATATGAGGCCGCTCCTGCCCACGGGGTGGCAGGTGTGGTCCCTCGCGGGCTTCATGATGTGCATGCGGTAGTTTTCCTTAACCCATATGGGCATCATCACGGCGCCGCATTCGTTGAGGCCCGTGTCCCACAGGAGAAGCTCCCTGGACATCTTGTATATCATCCGCGCGGCGAGCGCGGCGTTGTCCTGGACGTAGCTGTCGTTGTTGATGTGTCCAGTAAGGGGGTACGCGGACCCCCAGCTTCCCATGCACCAGAAGAGGGGACTTATGGGGACGCCGACGGTCGATGCGATGCTGTCGGCCATGCATGCAAGCTGGGTTACGGGGTTGGCGAACAGGAGTGCCTCGGGGTTGAGCATGAAGCCGAGGACGTCGTCGTTCCACGTTGGGTCTATCTCGGTCATGTACGCTATGTCGAACCCCCCGGTTTCCGTACAGGGCATGTCAACGAAAAGGTCGAGCATCGCCCACAGGGGGAAGAGATACCAGTGGGCCTGCTGGAAGGTGTTCGGAGCGGTAGTGTCCTGCCTGTATCCGCCGGCGAGGAACCCCTCCGACGGATTGGAAAGGGGAACACCGATAAGGTTGAAGCAGTAGGGATCCTTCACCGTTTCAACGACCCTTGCCGGTTCCCACAGGCTGGCGGTCAGTCCCAGGGTGGTCCCGCAGAGGCAGACGGGGTTTGAGATATTGTCCGAGGGGGTGTCTATGTCCGTGCCGACCATGGTTATGCCGCCTATCCTGACGGGGAAGACGCAGTGCCAGCAGACATCGGCAATCGGGTTGAAAAAGCTGGCCCTGCATTCGGCGGAAGCGGTCCCCGCCATAACGGCGGAAAGAAGCAACAGGACGTAAGCGATAATGACAGTTGCGATAGAACCGCTAATCGTGGTAAAGCGCCTTGCGGCAGAGCCGCTAATCGTGGTAAAGCGCCTTGTGGTAAAACCGCTAATCGCAGCGAAACCGCTGATCGCAGCGAAACCGCTGATCCCTGCACCGTTAATTCCTTGTGACCGCAATCTCCTTCACCTCCAGCATGGAGCCTTTCTGTTGTATTACCGAGGGGACCGCCTTCAGGCCGAACCTTTCAACGATGGCGCTGTTCGCGTAGAAGACCTGCCGTCTCAGCTTCTGTCCCAGGCGGTGGTATGAGCCGTCCGTTATGAGAAGCAGGGTGTTGATGTCCCTTGAGTATCCGGAGTTCTCGAACCACCCGACCTGCCTTTTGTCCGCGCCGTTTATCACCACTATCGTCCTTGCGTACCTGACGTAGTCCAGCGGGTTGAAGGTGTAGCCCTTCGGATAGACGATCCTGCCCTTGCCGTCGGTTATATCGAATCCGAGGGACCAGGTGAGGTCAACAGTGAAGGACCTGTCGGCGGTAGCTGTTTTCAGAACGGGAAGGTTTTCAGGTCTGAAGTCTTTCGCCTTTCTTTCAAGCTTCGCCCTGCTCCTTTTCAGATCCATGGATTTAGCCTTTTCCCGGATCTCCTGGAGTGCGTCGGGCTCTGCTACAGGGTAGGTATTTCCCACAACACCGAGATCCCTGGCGGCTGCGGGAACGCATAGCGACAGGGAAACAATGAGCGCCGTGACAAGTGCTCCAGCTATCATATAGAGTTGTATTACCAGAAAAGCCGGGAAATGGAGAAAGATGAGATGCGGGCGTCATAATGCGCTGCAAGTATGGTGTTGACAGGAACTCTCGTCTTTCAGGCGTGGAGAACGCCAGCAAAGGTCGCTGCCTTTTCAGCCGTGGGAAGCATCAACCGGTGGAGCGCGATTAATTCCTCAAAAAAAACCTTGACAAAAAATCCCTGGTTTTGATAATAAGATTTCAAGGGTTGTATGCTCAAGGGGGCATAGAAAATATCTCCTGTCCGCACACGTAAAAAATAGCAGAAGTTCTCTTTGATGCCTCTTTTTGTTCCCATTGAAAGGAGTTCAGCATGCATTCTTTCAAATCAAGAGGTTTTCGCCGTTTTACTTGGTTTCTGATCGTCGTATTTTCACTCTTTTCCACGCCCCATGCAGGGTCTTGCCTTTCCCTCGCAGCAGATCTATTTGTGTCCTCCGCCTATGCTGCCGAACAGTCAAAGGCACAACAGCCTGCTGCACAAGAAGCCGTTGAAAGGACCGACGAGGCAGAAGCAAAAGCCCCTCCACGGGCGATGATGATGTCGGTCCCGGGAGGAGCCGGGGACGGTATTGCAGGCGCCCTCTCCCCTTCGATCAACGTCTCCCGGTTTGCCGGGGCAGCAACGGCGAAGATACCCATCGAGGTCCCTCCGGGAAGAAAAGGTGTTGCTCCCCAGCTTGCCCTCACCTATAGCAGCCAGCAGGGCAGCGGGTGGATCGGGATGGGATGGATGATCGACCTGGGCGCGATCCAGCGGTCAACAAAGCGGGGAGTGAGCTATTCCACGAACAACTACGTGGCGGCGATCAACGGCTCTTCCGCAGAGCTCGTCCCCCGGGCCGACTGGGGCACGAACTACTACGGGGCACGGATAGAAGGGACGCTTTCCAAATACTATTACAATACCGCAACCGGCGGATGGGAGGTGACCTCAAAGGACGGGACGAGGTACTACTATGGGACAACTGCCGCTTCCCGGCAGGACTTTACAAGCGGCGCGAAAATCTTCAAGTGGTGCCTCGACAAGGTCATCGACACGAACGGCAACTACATGACCGTCTCCTATACAAAGGACCAGGGGGAGATCTATCCTGACAGGATCGACTATGCGGGCAATACCGCCGCAGGCTTAAGTCAGACGAACTACGTGAAGTTCTACCTTGAGCCGCGGACGGATGTCCCGGTCATGTTTACCACCAACTATCAGGTAAAGACCGCAAAGAGGCTGAAGACGATCGAGGTGAGATCGAGTGGCGCCATGGTCAGGGCGTACCGCCTCACCTATGTGACAAGCGCAAGCACCTGGCGGTCGCTCCTCAAGACGGTAACGCTCTTCGGGAGCAATACTACGCTCGATGCATCAGGAACGATCACTGCGGGAGATGCCCTCCCATCTGTGACGCTTGGGTGGGATGAGCAAAAAACCAATTCGTTCTATGACGGCAGCGAGATCGTCGTCCAGGATATATACAGTTGGGATCCGTCGTACTGGTGGTACGGCGACTTTAACGGAGACGGCAGGACGGATGTCTGCTACTACACGTCCAGCGGCTACCGCAAGATCAAGCTCAGCAAGGGCGACGGCACGTACGATGACAAGCCGCCTTTTTCCGTCCCCGACATATACAGCTGGTCCCAATCGTACTAGTGGTACGGAGACTTTGACGGCGACGGGAAGACCGACATCAACTACTACCCCACGCCGTCCGACACGAGCAGGAAGGTAAAGATCTCCAACGGCGACGGCACCTTCACCGACAAACCCCGGTTCCTTGTCCCTGACATATACAGCTGGGATTCAGGTTACTGGTGGTATGGTGACTTTAACGGAGACGGCATGACGGACATCTGCTACTACACGTCCAGCGGCTATCGAAAGATAAAGTTCAGCAACGGCGACGGCACCTTCACCGACGGACCGCCATTTTCCGTGCCCGACATATACAGCTGGTCCTCATCATTCTGGACGTATGGTGATTTTAACGGAGACGGCAGGACGGACATCATTTACTACGCCACACCTTCTGACGGAAGCTGGAAGGTCAAGTTCAGCAACGGCGACGGCACCTTTACCGACGGACCCCGGTTCAACGTACCTGACAGATATAGCTCGGATCCGGGTTATTGGGACTATGGCGATTTCAACGGAGACGGCAGGACCGATATCAATTACTATACGACCACCGGTAACCGGAAGGTCAAGTTCGCTGACTCCGGCGGCGACCTCCTCGTGTCCATCACAAACGGCATCGGCGGCACCACCTCCCTCACCTACACCCCTTCCTCCTCTTACCAGAACACCTACCTGCCCTTTATCGTCTGGACCGTCTCGCAGATAACGCACAGCGACGGCAGGGGGCAGTCGTATACCACGAAGTATGCCTACACCGGAGGATTGTTCGATCCCATCGAGCGGGAGTTCATGGGCTTCCGGTACGCCGCCTCCTACCAGATGCGGGACGCCTCCACCTATGAATCGGTGACAGAGACCTGGTACCACCAGGACCTCACCGTAAAAGGTTCCATCGAGGTGGAGCGCACCACCTCCTTCGAGGGACACACGAGGCAGGTGAACAACACTTGGTTGATCGGGACCATGGCAGGCGGCGTCACGTATCCCTACCTCCAGACCGTGCAATCAACCGCCACCGATAGCGGCTATGCCCCCTATACCTACTCCATCGACTATGTCTACAATCATACCTACCTGAACGTTATCCGTGAGTATAAGAGCGGCGCAACCGAGGACGAGGACGTGGACACCTCCTTCACCTATACGAACTACACCACCCCCTGGATCATAAGCAAGCCGACAGAGGTGAAGGTCAAGGATCACTCGGGGAACATAAAAAGCGCCAAATGGATGACCTACCATTCCACCACCGGGAACCTCCTGACTGAAGAGGTCTGCAAGAGCGACACCCCCGCTTCAACGTGTATCAGCAGTAACCCCACCCAGAACTCCGTTGTCACTTACCAGTACGCCACCGAAGGCAACCTCTCCTCTGTCACCGATTCCCTGAACCATACCACCACCTATACCTACGACGCCACGAAGACCTTCGTCTATGAGACGGTAAACGCCGTAAGCCACGTAACAAGGACCGTCTATAACCCCGGCACCGGCAAGCTCCTCTCCCTTACCCCTCCCCACCTCTACGGCACAGGCTATGCCATTACCTCCCAGTACGATGTCTTCGGGAGGCTGATACGGGAGGATCGTCCTGACGGGGGATACACGACGTATCTCTACGCGAACTTAGGCAACCCTACTGCTCAGTTCGTGGAGAAGAAAGAGCACATCACCGGAGGGGCCTCTCCCACTGCTGTCCAAGATAATCCATTTCCCAAACCTCTTTCTTTATAGAACAACGGTTTAGGACAGGTATATCCTCCATGCTAAAACCAGGTTGCCCTATCTCACTGTCACTGGATGGTGTTATGCT
>JAQTNJ010000028.1 GCA_028713955.1 Syntrophorhabdaceae bacterium | reverse complement strand
CAATGAGGACACCGACCGGCATAGAGATCCAGAAGGGCACCTTCCACCAGACCATCATGAGCGCTACGGTATAGGCACCGATCCCTACGTATTGCGCCTTGCCGAGTTCAACCTGTCCGCCGTATCCTCCTATGGTGTTCCACCCCATCCCGAAGAGGGAAAAGAGGAGGAACTGGATCATAACGGTCGTTGTAAAAGATCCCGCGCCGAGCCACGGGAAGACGAGAAGAAAAATGGAAAAGATGATAAGGCCGATTCTTTCTGCCTTTGAAAAATCGCTGAAGTCGAGGGCGTCTTTTAATTTTTCCATCCGAACAATCCCTGGGGCCTGACGACCACGATAATGAAGTACGCAAGGTAAACAATAGTAAACTTGAAGTGAGGCCCAAGGAAGTCAGATCCGATGAGTTGTCCGAAAACAGGGAAGATCATTTCCAGGATACCGACGAGCAATCCCGCAAAAAAGACCCCTTTGATGCTTCCGAAACCACCAAGGGCAACACAGGCGAAGGCGATCATGACGAAGAGGATCCCCACCATTGGATAGGCATAATAGAAGTTTACCAGGAGTCCCCCGGCGATACCCACGGTACCCCCTCCGATTGCCCATGCGATGGCGTTCATCCGGTCTGTCCTGATGCCCATGTACGAGGCAGCTTCTTTGTTCAGTGCTGTTGCCTGAAGGGCCTTTCCTGTTTTTGTTTTATGAAGAAAATAGTAGACAACAGCAAAGGATATGAGGCTTAAGATGCCGGCGGCGAGCTTTGTCCAGTCGAAGATAAATGGTCCGACAGAGAGACTTTTTCCGACAAGGAGTCCCTTATTGATCATCCGGTAGTCGGCGCTGAAGAGGAACATGGCAAAGTACTGCAAGAAAAGCATGAGCCCGAAGGTGCCAAAAAGCTGGGCAATGGCGGGTCCCCTGAGCAGGTACTTGATAAACCAGTAATATGACGCAAGCCCCAGGAGCATACCGACAATAGCCGACACGGGAAGGGCAATAAGAGGGTCAACATGGAAGAAGAAGTTTGTCCAGTAAACAGAATACATCCCGAGCATCAGGAACTCTCCATGGGCGAAATTCACGATGTCCATCACCCCGAAGATCACCGTAAGACCAAGGGCAACAAGCGCAAAAAGAAGCCCCATCAATATTCCCTGCAGCAGTGCGTCAGCTATAAGCATAAATCCAACCTTGAATAAAATGAGAAGTTAAGAAGATGAGACGTCCAGCATAGACAATCTCATCCCCTCATCTTCGCATATTCGCGTCCTCTGTCTATTTCCATCCCGGGAAAGGATAGATGAAATTGGCCGTTGCAAGATCAAAGGGATAGACGATCTCGAGGCTGATCTTACCGTCCGCTGTTTTCTGGTACTGGCCGATGAGACCTCTGCCGAGGACATTCTGGCCTTTGGCATCGAACTTCACGCCTGCCCATGGCATGACGAGATCGCTCGCGGGGATGTTGATCTCGTTGCAGGCCTTCTGGATCGCCTTCGGGTCGGTGCTGCCTGCTTTGTTCAGGACATATGCCCAGGCCTGAACACCAACAACTGATCTTGCCGTGGCACCTGTCAGATCGTCACCGTATTTCTTTTTGTAGAGGGCATTGACCTGGCCGGCAACCTTTTTCACCCTTGTGATCTTATCGATGAAGACCGTCCTGGTCAGGACACCGTTGATATCCGCACCAAGGATCTTTGCAAAATCAGCCATCTCGAAGCCGGCATCCTGTCCCCAGAAAAACTTCGTCTGTGCCTTCATGCCTTTCAGTGTCCTGATCATAAGGAGCGAATCGGAAAGGTACGCGGCAAAAAGCATCGCATCCGGTTTTGCGGCAACAAGGGCCTTTGCCTCTGACGTCAGGTCAGGCGCGTTCGCGTTGTAGAGTAACCCCTTGGTGATAGTAAAACCGTATTCCTTTGCATAGGCTTCGATCGACTTGGCAACGCTTGAACCCCATTCAGTATTCTCGCAGGCATAGGCAAGATTCTGGAGATTTTTTTTCGGGATGGCCTTAACGCCCTTAACCTTCCCTTCTGTCAGGCCTTTCAGGAGTTCGAAGAGATCCCTGTTGAAATAATTATCATGCGGCGTTGTCCTCCAGAACCACTTAAACCCTCTCTCCGTCAGGTCAGGAGAGGTGGAGGAGTCGTTGATCATGGGGATCCCGTATCTCTCGGCTACAGCGCTTACGGTCTTTGTCACCGCACTGTTGTACGCGCCCATAAGTCCCACAACCTTATCGTCGAGTATGAGACTCTTTGCAAGGTCGGCGCCGCGGTCCGGTTCCCCTCTGTGGTCCTTAAAGATCAGCACGATCTTCGCACCGCCCAGGTTCGGTATTCCTCCCCATTGTGCCATCGGGATATCAACGCCTGCCGCCTTGTTGTTGACGATATCGGCGGTCAGTTCGGCTGCCCTCTGGAGATCCCTCCCTATCGTTGCCAGGGCCCCGGAGAGCGGGTAGAGCACGCCTATCCTGACCTCCTTCTCTGCAGAAAAAACGGTTGGTGAAGCAATAAGCAGCGAAAGTAACAACACCAATGAAAAGACTATCACATTCCTGATCTTCATCACTAACCCTCCTGATTTGTTTTTTTTTCAAGATCTATGGATACAAATGACGATCTCCATTTATTTTGGCAACATATCATAATAACGCGTTATCTTCTCGTCCCACAGTCTTTCTGCTTCCTCCGGCTCGATCATTTGAAACCTTACCTTGTCCAGAGGCTTCAGGTGAGCGAGCAGGTCGCGGTCTGTCTTTGCCACATGACCGATCCTCGCGTATCCGCCTATTGTTCTCTCGTAGAGCACAATGATTGGCTGTCCGTCACCCGGAATCTGAACAATGCCCGGCAGGATCCCTTCGGAAATAATACTTCTTTCCACCTCCTCTTTAAATTCGAGAGGTCTGCCTTCCAGCCGGATCCCTGTTCTGTTGCTTTTTGTGGAAACTTTATACCACGGGTCTCCATCTATTTCAAACAAACTCTTTAGCGTTTCAGGAGAAAAACGGTCCCTTTCTTCGCCGGCAATTATCCGAAGAAGGTGCGGCGCCTGCATGGACGGTATAAGCGATTCGTCAATAACCCTTTCGTCCGGAATATGGATATCCTTCAGTGCTATCCTGTCGCCCTTCAGGAAGGGCCTTCCAAAGTAGCCGCCAAAACGGCACTCGAGGTTTGTCGTATAGCTCCCTGTCACTTGTGCCGCGTCTATAATACCGGAAAAACCAAGATAATAGCGGAGTCCCTCGGTGACCTCTTTCACCTCGATAGTACTGCCGGCCTTTACCCTGATGCCTTTCCAGAGAGCCGCGGGCGTGCTGTCAACAAATGCCGTAACCCGTGCCCCGGTAATCGCACAGGAAACATCGGTATTAACCTTTAACGAAAAATCGTGACCCATGATCTCAAGGACAGGTATGTCGGTACTGTATCCCAGGAGACGACACAGTGCAGTGTAGGCATACCTGTCGAGGACCGATGACGGCGGCACACCGATATCTGCATATCCGTATCTTCCGCCGTCGACTACCATTGCAAGCCATGCAGGGTTAATAATCTCTATCATAGAGGCACAAACCTCACCCGGTCGCCGATCTTCAGGAGGCTGTATGGCGCCTCCGTATAGTCAAAGAGCTTTACATCCGTCTTGCCGATTATCCTCCACCCCCCGGGGGACTCAAAAGAATATATGCCCGTCTGGAGTTGTGCAATTCCTACAGATCCTTCATTCACCTTCAGGCGAGGGGTTTCAAGCCGCGGGACAAATAACCGTTTATCCAGGGTGCCGAGATAAGGAAAACCGGGCAAAAAACCTACGGCAAAAACGGTATAAACGGTTGAGACGTGGATCTCAATAACTTCGTCTGCCGTGAGGCCCGAATAGGAACAGACAAACTCTATATCCGGGCCGTACTGACCACCATACATGACAGGGATGGTGTGGGTTACCGGGGCGGGGATCTGTGTTTGCGGCAGACCTTTTTCCTTCTCCTTCAAAAGCGAAACAAGGGTGCTGAAACTCGTTAACCGGCTGTTGAAATAAATGATACAGGATGTAAAGGATGGGATAATATCGATGATCTCCTGCAGATCAAGAGACTTGAGGAAGAAATAATATTGCCTTACCTCCTCATGGACATCGGCGTTGATCGCCTTGCCAAAAACAATCCTGATACCTTCCTCGCCATACCGTGTCCAGTCCATTATTTACACAAACTCGCAGAGGGGTTTAATCGTTATGTCTTCGTTGCGTGAATACTCCCGGATCTTCTGTGCCGCCTCTATGCTCTCCATATTGTCCCCATGAATACACATAGTATCGAGCTCCATCCCGATCCAGTGGCCGTTTATACTTTCAACCCCCTTCTCTTTCACCATCCGGATCGCTCTCCTGGCGATGAGTTCAGGGTCTTTCAAGACAGCTTCTTTGTATTTTCTGGGAAGAAGTTCACCTTCATCGGCATACATCCTGTCGGGGAATCCCTCGAGGGCGATCCTGATCCCTTTCTGCCTGCATATCTTTTTAAGCTCCACTGTCTTTTTTGTCCCGAGGGTTAAAAATACAACATCACCAAATACCCTGCCTGCCGATTCAACGATCCTGAGATATTTTTTGTCATCGTTGACTAAATAATTATAGAGCGCTCCGTGCATCTTTATATGCTGGAGAGACATACCATGAAGATCGAGAAAGCCCCTGAGCGCTCCGACCTGGTATATCACGTAATTCACAAGTTCATCCTCGCTTACGTCCATGGACCTTCTTCCGAAGCCCATCAGGTCGGGATAACCTGGATGGGCGCCGGCCATCACGTGATGTTCCCGGCATAACCTGACTGTTTTCTCCATCACGTTCGGGTCCGATGCGTGGAAACCACAGGCGATATTCGACGATGTTATGTATTGTATAACCTCATTGTCACTGCCGAGCGTGTAATCCCCGAAGGATTCACCCATATCGCAATTCAGATCAACGACGTATCGCATTTCTTCATACTAACAAAAATGTGACATGTTGTGAACAGTTTTATTATAGCCGTAGATCGTATATCGTATCTCGTAGATCGTATATCGTAGATCGTATTCAGCTTTTAGCTATCAGCGATCAGCTTAAGGCATTGCTCGTTACTCGCCGCTCGATGCTGGATACTGGTTGTATCAAACAAGTAAGAAGGTTCTTTGTCCCTTTTACCTTCCACATCCTATTTACTATCAACAAAACGACCAGATAGACCAGATAGACTAAATAGACCAGATAGACCATATTTATTGCTGATGACTGTGTGCTGACTGCTGACGGCTATTCACTATCGACTATCGACCGCCTTTATGTTATATAGACTATTCACTACTTCTTATGAACCTGCTCAGTCTTTTTTCCATCGGGTTTGTACTTGGCCTCACGGGGGCAATGGCGCCGGGGCCGCTGCTCACCGTAACGATCAGTGAATCGACACGAAGGGGCGGCATCGTAGGTCCCCTCGTAGTGCTTGGTCACGGGATCCTCGAATTCGTGCTCCTCTGTATCATCGTCTTTGGTCTCGGCAGCCTGCTGAACAACAGGGTCATTTTCTCTTTTATCGCCTTCTTTGGCGGGATTGTTCTTGTCTGCATGGGCTCAATGACCATCAAAAACCTCAAACGCTACCGGCTCGATGGTACAGCACAATCCGAAGGCCGCGGCATCCACCCCATTACAGCGGGTATCCTCATCAGTCTTTCAAACCCTTACTGGTTCATCTGGTGGATAACCATCGGCATGGGTTACGTAATATTCGCAAGGGGACTTGGTATCCAGGGAGTTGTCGCCTTTTTCACGGGCCATATACTATCCGATCTGGCCTGGTACAGCTTCGTCTCCTACGGAATACAGTTTGGCGGCAGGTACCTGAGCATAAGGGTCTTGCAATCCATTCTTTTTGTCTGCAGTATATTTCTGATACTCTTCGGGATATTCTTTATTATCAAGGGATATAGTTTTATTCGATAAATCACGTTTTATTCATGCAAATTATCTATTTGACAAATAATATTATTCAATTTATTTATTAACTTCAAATATTTATTCAAATATTTATCCGGGAGGTCAGTGTATGAATCTTTTTCAGAAACACTGGAAGATCATTTCCTGTGGCGTCTTTATCGGCATCCTCGCAACTATTTTTCAGAAATTCGGAAACCCTGCCAACATGGGGATCTGTGTCGCATGCTTTGAGCGTGATATAGCCGGCGCACTGGGTTTTCACCGGATTTCCATCGTTCAGTATTTAAGGCCGGAGATACCGGCATTCGTCCTTGGCTCCTTTTTCGCGAGTCTTGTTTTCAAAGAATTCAAACCCAGAGGAGGCTCTCTTCCCCTGGTCCGGTTCTTTCTCGGCTTCTTCGCCATGCTCGGGGCGCTTGTTTTTCTCGGCTGTCCCTGGAGGGCCTTCTTAAGGCTTGCCGGCGGGGACGGGAATGCTATTGCCGCGATCGTGGGACTCATCGTCGGTGTATACATAGGTGTGCAATTTCTCAAGGGCGGGTACACCCTTGGCAGAAACTATTCTGCATATAAATTTACCGGGCTTTTGATGCCCCTTATGATGCTTGGCCTCTTTCTGCTTCTCATCGTTAAGCCGGCCATCCCTAACGGCGCACCCTTTTTCCGCCTCAAGGGTCCTGGCGCACAGCATGCCCCGATCATCCTTTCTTTTGCCGGGGCCTTCATTATCGGTATCTTTGCCCAGAGAACGAGGTTCTGTACCATGGGGGCGATCCGCGACATTATCCTGTTAAAGGACTTCCATCTTGCATCGGGTGTTATCGGTCTCCTTATCTTTGCGTTCCTTGCAAATCTTCTCCTCGGTCAGTTCAATCCCGGCTTTGCAGGACAACCGGTAGCACATACGAACCAGGTATGGAACTTTTTCGGTATGGTACTTTCCGGCCTTGCCTATGCGCTTGCGGGCGGCTGTCCGGGAAGACAGCTCTTTCTCGCCGGTGAAGGCGATATTGACGCAGGGGTATTTGTCATCGGCATGATCACAGGTGCAGGGTTTGCCCATAACTTTGCAATAGCCGCTTCCCCGGCCGGGGTAGGACGGTTCAGCGCCCTCGCCGTCATCATCGGCCTGCTCTTCTGTATTGCGACAGGGTTTTTCATGAGAAAAAGATTGGCATAAGGAGGAACAATATGGAAAAGAAACATCTCGACCTTAGAGGATTATCGTGCCCGCAGCCGGTTCTGGAGACGAAGAAGTCCATTGACAACAGATCCTTTGATTCTTTCGAGATCCTTATCGATACCAGGACCTCTCTCGAAAATATACAGAGGCTTCTCAGCACAAGGGAAGACCTGAAATACACCGTTGATGAAGGAGAAGACTTCAAGGTTAACATCTCCCGGATATAGGTTGACTTCCGGGAAGATATCGTGTTATACATATGTAATGCCGTTCAGACAAAAAATAGCGCTTCTCTTTATCTCTACCATGGTGATCCTCTGTTTCGCCTCTGCCTATTCCCTCATCAGCAGCACGGGTACGCTCAGAAAAGAGATCTTCATCCACCAGATAACCGGGTATTTAAAGACTGAAAACATAAAATTAGATAAGGAACAGTTAAGAACGATCTCATCGATCGTCTACGAAGAGTCGATCCAGCATGAACTCGATTACCGGCTTATCCTTGCCATGATGAAAGTGGAAAGTAATTTCAGGCACGACGCTGTTTCCTCCCGTGGGGCAAGGGGACTGCTTCAGATAAAACCTTCGCTGGCGAAACATATCGCTCACTACGCGGGGATAGAGTGGTCGGGAAATAAAACGCTTGATGAACCGGATAATAACATCAGGATAGGCGTCTATTTTTTCGCTAAACTCGTGGACGATTTCGAGAACGTCAACACGGCGCTTCACGCGTACAACGTGGGGCCTACAAGAGCAAAACTAAACGGGGCCGGTAAAAACAAACCCCCGAAGACATACAGGGGTTTCCCCAGAATAGTCATGGCAGAATACGAGAAAAATATAGCCATACTTCCGGATCCTTAAAACCACTTCTCAGCCTTCATGTACGCCCGTATATCGCATCTCAACCCCTAAGAACGATGTTTAACCCTGACAAGAACGGCTTTATCTACATTACAGGCAAGATAGGATCGTACCTCTCTTTTCTCCTCTCCACCATTGACAGAAAAACTCTTATCTTTTATGAAACTGAAGATGAGGCATTCCTTCTCCGGGAAGAGATAGAATTTTTTTCGAAAAAAGAGGTCCACCTCTTCCCTGTTTATTCTGACAGGGTTTTCGAAAGGGAAGACGAGATAAAGAGAACAGGCTTTCTCTATCATCTGTTTTCAGATGACCGGTTTATCGGGCTATTCCCATACAGCGCTCTCCAATATCCGGTCACAGGTCGTCAGGCAATCTCCGGAAGTGTTAAAAAGATCAGGTTCGGAGACACGATCTTCCGGGAAGACCTCATAAACTATCTCGAAGATGCCGGGTACGAACTCTCCACGCTTGTCAGGGAGAGCGGGGAATACGCGAAGAGGGGCAGTATTATCGACATATATCCTCTTCCATCGCAGAAACCCCTCCGGATCGAGTTCCTCGGTGACCAGGTATATTCCGTCCGTTTCTTTGACCCCGGTACGCAAAGATCCCTCGGGGAAACCGAAGAGTGTACATTGACACCCGCAAAACACAGAGATGACAGGAGCGCCATGCTCTATGACTATTTTGAAAACAACATGGCCCTCGTCCACAGAGGACTTCACATGGTAATACGGGAGTTTGACGACGGCAGTAACTCTGCCTTCCTGGAAGAGCTCGGGAAACGGTGCGGCTCGATGTTGAATATCGATATCTCGGGGGTTGAAGGGGAAGAGGAAGGTATCACCGTAAGGGCCGTTTCTAACGAAGACCTGAAGATCATCTTTGAAACCAGGAAGACCGAGATATTTAAGATACTCACGGAAAGGTTCAGAAATGAGTGGAATAACTTCAGATATATCTATCTTTTCGTCAATACACGGCACCAGGCGGAGAGACTCCAGGAGATCTTCAAGAACTATGATATATCGCTGCCGATCCTCACCGGGATGGCCCTTTCCAAAAAAGAGAGGGAGTGGGGTATTGTCATAGGCCCGTTGAGGAGAGGGTTCAGGACAGACAATATCATCGCCCTTACGGAAGAAGATATCGTGGGGCCAAAAAAAAGGGTTATAAAAAAACAGTGGGACGGCCTTGATGAATTTCTCAATTCCTTCAAGGATCTGAAGATCGGGGAATGGGTGGTCCATATAGAGCACGGGATAGGAGTATATAAAGGGATCACGGCATTAAAGGTAGACGGGCATACCAAAGATTTCCTCCTTGTGGAATATCAGGACGGCGATAAACTCTACGTACCGGTCAGCGATCTCCATCTTGTTCAAAAATTCATAGGCAGCGAAAAACATAAACCGAAAATAGACAGACTTGGCTCCCAGCTCTGGAAAAATACAAAAAAACGGGTAAGAAAACAGGTTGAAGACATTGCGGGGGAGCTCATCACAATCTATGCAGAGAGAGAACTGGCGGAGGGCCATAGTTACCCGCCGGAAGACGAGCTCTTCAGGGAGATGGAGTCCCGGTTCGAATACGAGGAGACGGAAGGCCAGACGCAGGCCATCGAAGATGTAATGAAGGACCTGCAAAACATAAAGCCTATGGACAGGCTCGTATGCGGCGACGTAGGTTTTGGAAAAACCGAGGTCGCGCTCAGGGCCTCTTTCAAGGCGGCGTTAGACAATAAGCAGGTAGCTGTCCTCGTACCCACAACCATCCTCGCGCAGCAGCACTACAAGACATTCAGCGAACGCCTCTGCGACTATCCGGTCAATATAGATATGCTGAGCAGATTCAAATCAAAGGAAGAGCAGAAAGAGGTCGCGGAAAGGATAAGACGGGGCGCTGTCGACATCGTCATCGGTACCCACAAATTACTCCAGAAAGATGTTCAGTTCAGAGACCTCGGGTTGCTTATCGTCGATGAGGAACAGCGCTTCGGCGTTAAACATAAAGAGAAGCTGAAGACCATGCGAAAAAACATAGATGTCCTTACGCTCAGCGCAACACCCATACCGAGGACCTTATACATGGCTTCAACGGGCATCAAGGACCTGAGCATCATCAATACCCCTCCCCTTGACAGGCTTGCCGTTAAAACCTTCGTCATCAAATTCAACGACGGACTGATAAAAAAGGGGATATCCGATGAGCTGCAAAGAGGCGGACAGGTCTTTTTCGTCCACAATTACATTCATAACATCGGCGTCGTGTACGAACATCTGAAAAGGCTTCTGCCGGAAGTGAGAATAGCTGTCGCCCACGGTAAAATGGATGAGAAAAAACTCGAAAAGATCATGGTCGATTTCATAGGGGGAGAATACGACATCCTGCTTTCCACAAATATCATCGAATCGGGTCTTGACATCTCGAACGTGAATACCATATTCATCAATAACGCCCACAGGATGGGCCTCGCCGATCTATACCAGTTGAGAGGACGCGTCGGCAGGAGCACAAAACAGGCCTTCGCATACCTTCTCGTCCCCAAGGACGAAGTCCTTACGAAGGATGCCGCGCTCCGCTTAAAGATCATAGAGGAGATGACGGACCTCGGGTCCGGATTCCATATCGCCAGCTATGATCTTGAAATAAGGGGTGCGGGCAACCTCCTTGGCAAAGAACAATCGGGCAACATCAATCTCATAGGATTCGAATTGTATTGTGAAATGCTTGGGGAGGCAGTGAAAGGGCTCAAAGAGAGGCCCGAAGAAAAGGAAGAAGAGATCATCGCGGAAGTAAACATCCCCGTGGACGCCTATATACCCGATGCCTATATTGAGGATTCCGCGCAAAAACTTCTCATGTATAAACGACTTTCAAAGATCAGAAACGATGAGGAACTTGCCGATATAAAGGAGGAACTCACAGATCGTTATGGCGCGATCCCGCAGCCGCTTCTGCACCTCCTTGACATTATCTCGTTAAAAACTTTCCTGACCCGGGCAAAGATAAGAAAGATCGAACATTCTCCGAAGCGGCTCGTTATTCATGTAACGAATCACACGCCTATCGATATGAAAAAGATGCTCAGCATCGTCTCGCAGGGTAACGACAGGATAAAGCTCCTGCCCGATGGGAAAATCATTCTGCAGAGCGATAAAATTGCGGAAGAACTCGTAAAATACACGAGAAATGTGTTGATGGAGATCATTTCCATATGATATAAGAAAAACAGGTGTTAGCGATCAGCTTTCGGTATTCAGGGGTATTTTCGACACAGAGGATTCAGATCAGACCTGGACCTCCGGGATCCTGTTTGCTGAAAGACCAAATAATGAGGTGAATACATGAAAAAGATCTTAATTTGTTTGATTGCATTCCTGTTTGTCTTCTCATGCGCAAAAAAAGACAACAGCAAGGTCCTGGTGAGCATAGACGGTGACGCGATCACACTGGAAGAGTTTAACAAAGAGCTTGACAAGATACCAATGAACATGAAGATGCTTGTCGCAACACAGAGCGGTAAGAAAACATATCTGGACAGACTGATAATGAAGAAACTGCTCCTCAGGGAGGCCGCTAAAAGCAAAATTGAAGATGAAAAAGACTTTCAGAACCGGCTCTCCGATATTAAGGAACAACTCCTCATAGAGTCCCTCTTAAAGAAAAAGATTGCTGCCGACTCACAGCTTACCGACAATGATATGAAGAAGTATTACGATGCAAATAAGGAAAAATTCAAAAAAGAAAAAGAGATCAATACGCGCCATATCCTTTTAAAAACCGACGAAGAAGCAAAACAGGTCATGGAAAGGCTGAAAAAGGGCGAGGATTTCGTAGAGCTTGCAAAAAAATATTCCATTGACCCGAATGCCAAGGCCAGCGGCGGCGAGATCGGCTTCCACCCCAAGGGGACATTATTGCCTGAATACGAAGCGGCAGCCTTCAAACTGACAAAGGTGGGCCAGGTAACGGGACCTGTTAAAACACAGTTCGGATACCATATCATCAGGCTGGAAGGTGCCAAACCTCCTGCGTACGTATCCTTCGATGAGGTAAAGGATTTTATCAGGCAGCAGCTGATCCAGGAAAAACAGAAGGAGCTTCTTGAGAAATATATAGAGGAATTGAAGAAGGCTGCCAAAATCACCATTAACGAAGAACTCCTGAAAGAGGAAAAACCTGCGTTGCCTGAAAAACAGGAAAAACCGGAAAAAACTGAAAGTCCAAAAACACCGGAGAAGCAAGAACCACCGCCTGCAAAGAAATGAGCAAGCTGTACGGAATACTCCTGATTATCCTGTCGCTCATACTGCCGGCAGGCCTCCACTGTGAAGTGGTCGACAGGATAATCGCCATTGTCAACGATGACATCATCACGTTAAAAGACGTTGAACACTATGTCCATGTGGAAAAACAGGGCAAGTATACATCGGTCAATGAATATCTAAGGAACCTGGAACTCAAGGAAAAGATCGACATCTTCATCAACGATCTGCTCATAAAGCAGCAGGCCAGAAAATTGAAGATCGATATCTCTGACAGAGAGATCGAAAACATCATCGAGAATATCAAGAAACAGAATCTCATTACGGAAACAGAGTTGAGAGAACAACTGAAAAAGGAAAATATCACCTACAAAGGCTTCCGGGAAGGGATCAGGATGAATATCCTTCGCAGCAGGGTGCTTGCGCGCGTGATCTCGTCGGAGGTCAATATTACGGAGAATGATTTAAAAGAATATTATAACAAGCACATTGGAGAATACAAAGAAGAAGAATACAGGCTAAAACAGATATTTATATCAGGACAGAGGCAGGACGGCGCGCAGAGGATAATGGCAGCATACAAGCTCCTGAGCGAGGGCAAACCTTTTGAAGAGGTTGCAAGAGAATTCTCCGATGACCCATCGGCAAAAACAGATGCGGACATTGGATATGTAAAAAGGGAAGATCTCATGCCCCAATTGAAAAATCCGCTCGCGCTGATCACACAGGGATCATATACCCAGGTAATACAAACGCCTTATGGCTTCCATATTCTTAAACTTATAGAGATAAAAAAATCAGACACACTGCCCTTCGAGGTTGTAAAAGATGCGATCCGGGAAAAGATCGTTTTCGAGGAATCAGAAAAGAGATATAAAGAATACATCGACAAACTGAGAAAGTCATCATACATCGAGGTTAAGATCTGAGATAAATCAGCTCATGGCTGATAGCTCATGGCTCATAGAAAATCGTATATCGTATTTCGTAGATCGTATATCGAAAGAGAACGTTCGGCGGAAGAAGCAGTAATATAGTATATAGTATATAGTGAACTGCAAAAGAATCCGGAACATCCGTAAGGTACGAATTGTATGTCGTAAGGAGATGAACTTGAAGTTGCGATATACTATAACTGAGGTTAAGGTTGAGGTTGAGGAAAATCAGCAGTTTGCTTAACCTTAGCCTAAACCATGACCTGTTTTTTCCTGGAGAAGGCAATTCGGTATGAAGAGGATAGTTGTGACCATGGGCGACCCCGCAGGCATAGGCGGGGAGATCATCGTTAAATCTTTACCCCATATCTGCAAGCGAAGCATACCTGTTGTTATCGGCGATCTTCAGGTAATATATCAGACGCAGCAAGCCCTTTTTCGCAAAAGTGCGCCCGGTTTTAAGCCATTCAGAAAGGGTTCGCCCGGGGACGCGGAATTCATTGATCTCGGGATCATCAATACTGTCAATCCTGGCGTAACGGGTCCGAAATCCGGTGAGGCATCTTTCAGGTACATTATAGAAGGACTGAAGCTTCTCTTTTCAGGAGAGGCTTCGGCGATCGTAACCTGCCCTATCAACAAAAAATCAATACATTCAGCCGGGATAGAGTTTACGGGGCATACGGAACTCCTGGCTCATTACGGAGGGGTTACGGAGTATGTGATGATGATGGCGAACAGGACAATGAAGGTATCCCTCGTAACCATCCATATCCCCCTGAAAGATGTTGCCGGATCGATCACTGCGGACAAGGTCTTAAAAACCATAACGATCACATACAGTTCTCTGCAAAGATATTTTGGGATTCAAAAACCATACATCAAGGTCTGTGGGCTTAACCCGCATGCCGGGGAACAGGGCATCATAGGGAAGGAAGAAGACACAATCGATAAGGCGATCGGTCTTGCAAGGGCAGCGGGTATTCATACAGACGGGCCCTTCCCTGCCGATACTCTCTTCCACAGAAGGGACTGCAACGCCTACGTCGCCATGTATCACGATCAGGGGTTGATCCCTGTTAAGACGCTCGATTTTTCGAGGACGGTCAATATTACCCTCGGGCTTCCATTTATACGGACCTCTCCGGGTCACGGCACAGGACTCGATATTGCCGGCAAGGGCATCGCCGACCCAACCGGTCTGATAGAGGCCTACAGGGTTGCAGAGCATATGTCTTCAAAAACTTCTTGACAAAAGCATATCCATACAGTAAAAACTGTAACAGGATCAAATTGTATACAATTTATATGCTATGCAACTGTTTCCATGAGTATCTTTTCAAAAAAGGTATCGTCCGTTAGGAACGAGGTAACAAAAATTTATCAGGGGGTGTATTATGAGTAAAAAGATAGCAACACTACTAATTTTTGCTGTATTCCTGTTGACGCTGTCCGTCATCACGCCGCAGAACGCAGGGGCGCAGGCAACGATCGTGTTGAAATACGCGAACTTCCCGCCTGCTCCTACCTTCCCGTGTGTTCAGATGGAGAGATGGGCTAAAGAGGTTGAGAAAAGAACTGCCGGTAAGGTCAAGGTTCAGACGTTCCCCGGCGGTACGCTTCTTCCGGCAAAATCAATATTTGATGGGGTTATCGCAGGAACGGCTGATATTGGTAATTTTGCCATGAGTTATCAGCCTGGCCGCTTCCCCTTCTCGGAGGCCGTCGATCTGCCAATAGGGTTTACCAGCGCAAAAGTCGCCAGCCTTACCCTTTACGATCTCATTGAAAAATATAAACCAAAAGAATTTGAGAAAGTGAAAACATTAACCTTCTTTACCTGTCCCCCGGCAGATCTCATGACGAAAACGCCCATTAAATCTCTCAAAGATTTAAAGGGTATGGAGTTAAGGGCATCAGGAACCGGCGCAACAGTTTTGAAACGACTTGGCGCAACTCCTGTCGGTATGCCGCAGTCTGAAGCACCGGAGGCCATCCAGAAAGGTGTTGTAAAAGGTAATGTTTCATCAATGGAGATATTGAAAGACTTCAACTTTGCCGCATACCTGCCTTATGCAACAGAGACCAATCTATTTGTTGTTTCATTTGCCGTCGTAATGAATAAAGATAAGTGGAATTCATTACCCGCCGATGTCAAGAAGGTTATCGACGATTTGGGACGTGAACAGGCCCTCTGGACCGGAACATATGTCGATAATCACGTAAAGGAATCGCTTGATTGGTCAAAGCAGAAGTACAATCATCAGCTTTTAAAGCTATCCGCAAGCGATATGGCAGAGATGGGTAAACTACTGAAACCCATGATCGATGAATACGTACAAAAGGTAACCGCCCAGGGGTTGCCCGGCCAACAGATCATGAAAGACGTTTACCAGTTGAAAGACAAATACGAAAAACAATATAAGTGATATAAACAATGATCATGAGTTCGCAAAGGTGTCTGATATCACGGGCACCTTTGTGAACCAGGAACACCAGCACATCCAGAGATATTCGATTACGGAGGTTGCTAATGGGGTATCTTATAAAATTTAATACCTATTTAAACAGATTCCTTGCCTTTTGGAGCGGCATCGCCATCCTCGCCCTTACAGCCATCGCGGCAGGGAACATGCTTTTCAGGGTAGTATATGTCCCCATTAACGGATCTTATGAACTTATCGGGTTCTTTGGAGCGGTAGCGACCGGTTTGGCCCTTGGCTACGCACAGATCAGGAAAGACCATATAATCGTAACGATCTTTACAGACAAATTCTCAAAAAGAACCAACAAGGTTCTTGATGGTTTCAACTACTTTGTCAACATGATATTTTTTTCTATTGTATCGTGGGAAACATTAAAGTGGGGCATGAAGATAGCAAGGATCGGTGAGTTATCTGAAACCTTAAAGATCGTATACCATCCCTTTGTCTATTGCTTAGCGTTAGGATTCGCCGCACTTTCCCTGACGCTTCTGATCGACTTTTTAAAGATATTTTATAAGGGGGCAGCCGAATGATTACGCCTCTTACCGGACTATACGGCACCCTGTTAATGCTGGCGGTCATGCTGCTCCTTAAAATGCCTGTCGGTTTCGTTATGGCCCTGGTCGGTTTTCTGGGCATAATATATTCGATCTCCTGGGATGCGGCCCTTGGCATGATCGGGACAGACCTGTGGCAGACCTTTTCGTCCTATGGATTAACCGTTATCCCGATGTTCATATTCATGGGGCAGATCTGTTTCTATTCGGAAGTAAATAACCGGTTGTACAATGCCGCTTATAAGTGGTTTGGCAGGATCAAAGGCGGTTTGTCTATCACAACTATTATGGCATGCGCTGGGTTCGCGGCGATCTGTGGCTCCAATACGGCAACCGCTGCGACAATGACAGCCGTTGCATTACCGGAAATGAAAAAATACAAATATGACCCCATATTGTCTACGGGCTCCATTGCCGCAGGCTCTACCCTCGGCGTCGTGATACCGCCAAGCGTAGTGCTGGTGATCTATGGGCTCTGTACGGGCGAATCCATTGGAAAGCTTTTCTTCGGAAGCTTTGTACCCGGCCTTGTGCTTGCCTCCCTGATGGCGATTACCGCATATACAATGTGCACCGTTCATCCCGCGTGGGGGCCCAAGGGTCCGAAATTTGGTTTTATTGAAAAGATCAAGGCCCTCCCCGATGCGATCGATATGCTTGTGATGTTTGGCATTATCATGTACAGCCTCTATGCAGGGCTTTTTACACCATCGGAAGCCGGGGCTGCGGGCTCCGTGGTGGCCGTCATCATAAGCCTTATAAGGAGAAAACTGACATGGAAGCGGTTTGTGGGTGCAGTCATCGATACGCTCCGCATCTCCTGTATGATCTTTTTGTTAGTTGCAGGCGCTGTTATTTTCGGGCGTTTTCTTGCAATCACCAGACTCCCCTATGAAGCGGCTGAATGGGTTGCCCAGCTTCCTGTCCCAAACTGGATGATCCTGTGGTCAATGCTGGTAATCTACATTATAGGCGGATGCGTGATGGACGCCCTCGCGTTCCTTCTCATCACGGTGCCGATATTTTACCCTGTTGCGCAACAGATGGGGTACGATCCGATCTGGTTCGGTGTTACCATCACCGTTGTCACTACTATGGGCGCTGTCACACCACCGGTGGGAATCAGTGCGTATATTGTCTCGGGCATGGCGAAGGATATTCCGTTATCAACAGTCTTCAAAGGCGTGGTATGGTTCCTTCCATCATACATCATTACCATGATACTCATGGAGTCTTTTCCTCAACTCGTCACCTTTTTTGCAGCCCTGGTGAAATATTAGTTCGTTGTTCGTATTTCGTATATCGTATCTCGTATTTCGTAAAAGACCTTAGGGGGTTCTTTTGCCGCTCACGATATACTATATACGATATACGAACAACGATATACTATTTGAATTTTTGCCCTGTAAGGATCTCGTATATCTCTATGTAACGCGACCTTGTCTTTTGGACAATCTCTGCAGGCAGTTCAGGCCCGGGGTATGTCTTTCCCCAGTCGAGGGTGTTCAGGTAATCTCTTACTATCTGTTTGTCATAGCTGTCCTGGGATTCTCCGGCCCTGTAAGATTTCTTTGACCAGAACCTTGACGAGTCGGGCGTAAGGGCCTCATCAACGATAATGATCTCGCCATCGACCAGTCCAAACTCAAACTTCGTATCGGCAATGATGATTCCCCGCTGTTCAGCGATCGTGCAGGCCTTTTCGTAGACACTGATACTCAGGACGACGAGTCTCTCCGCGAGCCTTTCCCCGATCATCGCGGACATCTGCTCAAGGGTCATATTCATATCGTGGCCTTCATCGGCCTTTGTCGTCGGCGTAAAGATCGGTGTTTGCAATTTTGACGATTCCAGGAGGCCTTCGGGAAGCCCGATGCCGCAAATCGTCCGGGAGTCTTTATATTCCTTCCACCCTGATCCGGCAAGATAGCCTCTTACAACACATTCGATAGGTATGACCTTTGCCTTCCTGACGATCATGCTTCTGTCTCTTAGCTGGTCTTTATACCTTTTCAGCGGCTCAGGATATTTCTCGACATCCGTTTCGATGATGTGGTTCTCGACGATATCCGCGATCTCCCCGAACCAGAATACGGAAAGCTGCGTCAGCACTTTGCCCTTATCGGGGATCCCCGTCGGCAAAACTACATCAAAGGCCGAAAGCCGGTCGCTGGCTACGATCAGCAGGTTCTCGCCGAGGTCATAGACATCTCTTACCTTCCCCCGTCTGGGAGTACCGATCTCTGTAAAATTGGTTTCTCTCAATGTTTCGTCCATGTTAACCTCTCACCTGGTACGCTTACAGCTATCAGCAGTCAGCTGATCAGTATATCGTATGTCGTATATAGTATATCGTAACTTCAAGTTCATCTCCTTACGACATACAATTCGCAACCTTATGGATGGTCCGGGCTCTTTTGAAGTTCACTATATACGATATACTATATACTTGGTCTATTATTCTTTCTCAAACTCGCTCTTCGGTGCGTTACAGACAGGACAGACCCAACTATCGGGTAATTCCTCAAAAGGTGTGCCGGGCTTTATCCCTGAATCCGGATCGCCTTTTTCCGGGTCGTAGACATACCCGCATACCTTGCACTTATATTTGTTCGATGGTGCAGTTGCTGTTTTCGGCTCTTCTTCTTTAATATATGTCGGCGCGGTTTTTGGAGATTTACCGCCTTTGACTTCATGATAATATGCATACGTCATCGGTTCTGCGCTGCTTAAGACCTCAGAGTCAACGACCTTACCGATAAAGATCGTATGGGTCCCTACATCTGTTTCGCTTAATACCTCACATTCGAGATAGCCGATGGTGCTGTCGAGAATGATAGGGGCTTTCGTTACACCTGTCTTAAAACGAGTGCCGCTGAACTTGTCAACATCCCTCCCCGACTTGTAACCGAATAAACCGATCAAGGTCATGGGGGTCTCTTTCGAGAGCATAGAGACGGTAAAAACCCTGCTCTCTTTGATATATTCGTGGGTCAGGTTCTGCTTGTTGATGCTGACCGCTATGGTCGGGGGATCTGAAGTGATCTGAAAAACGGTATTTGCAATCTGTCCGTTGATCTTTTCCCCTTTCCTGGAGCTGATAATATACACACCGTAGCAAATCTTTTGAACAGCTTTGACATTCATCCACCCATCCTCCTTATCGATTCAATTCAATAGTACCCTTTCAGCGTCTCCTTTATCTTTTCTTTCAGATCTCCGAAGGGGGCAGTCTGTTTCACAAGTGGTTTGTCCTGAATAACCGGGATTCTTTCTTCAAAGGTGCGGCGGTTGTTCCGGTAGATGATCCCAATCGGTATCCTTTCGCCCCACTCAAGGGCCCTCGCAAAGGCGCCCGCCCTGTCCTCCGGATTATGGTCAGGCCCCAGTCGGTAGACACGTTGTCCATACCATTCGTATGTGTTTATCCTGTTGAAGGATACGCACGGCTGGAGGATATCCACAAGGGAGAACCCCTTATGGCTCATTGCGGATTTCATAAGTTCTTTCAGATGTTCGGGGTCACCGGAATATCCCCTTCCGACAAAACTGCAATCGAGGGCAACAGCCACTGCCATGGGATTGAATTGTTCTGAAAGGACGCCGAAGGGCTGATTTTTTGTGACCATTCCCTCAATGCTCGTCGGCGATGCCTGTCCTTTTGTGAGGCCATATATCTGATTATCGTGGACAAAAACCTTGACGCCGATGTTTCTCCTCATCGCATGGATCAGATGGTTTCCCCCTTCTCCGTAACCATCGCCATCGCCGCCTACTGCCATGACGAGCATCTCGTGGTTTGCGAGCTTGATGCCCGTTGCCACGGGGAGGCTCCTCCCGTGGAGCCCGTTGAACGTGTTGCAACGGATATAGTGGGGAAATTTTCCCGCCTGTCCTATACCTGAAACGATCGCAAGCTGATGAGGCTCAATACCAAGCTCCGCCAGGGCCTCTTTAAAGACCTTCAGGATGCTGAAATTACCGCACCCAGGACACCAGGCAGGCGTCTGTCCTTTATAATCATCCGATGTGGGCATACAATTCTCCAAGAAATTCTTCCAGCAGGTACGGCCTCCCGTCATATCTGTTTATCAGCGCGCTGCATTCAAAACCCGTTTCGGTCTTCATAAGCCGTGCGAATTGATTGGTGGCGTTCTGTTCAACGCAGATGGTCATTTTCGCCCCTTTCAGCATACCCAGGTAATCAAATTTATCGACAGAAGGGAAAGGATAGATCTCACTGAAATGAAGCATCGCAATATTTTGTTTCTTTGACAGGATATCGACGGCTTCTTTCATTATTCCGTATGTTGAGCCCCAGCCAATAATTACGATCTCCGGTTTGTTGCGCCCGTAGAACAGAGGCGGTTCGATCTCCTGCTGAATGAGCGGAAGCTTTTTAAAGAGCCGCTTATCAACCATCTTTATCCGTGTCGCGGCGTCCTCGATGATGTGGCCTTCCTCGTCATGCTCATCGCTATCCGTCACGACAAGGCCGGATATCAGCCCGGGGACACAGAATGGCGACACCCCGTTGTCCGTAAAGGCGTGGCGCATGTACCGGCCGCTGCACGCCTCTCCCGACGTCCTGTATTCATTAAGGGAAAGTCCATTAAGATCAAAATGTTCGACTGTCCACTGTGCGTCCGCAAGGTACTGGTCTGTCAGTATAAATACAGGTATCTGATATTTCTGTGATATCTCAAAGGCCTTGTTGGCAAGGAGGAACCCCTGCTCAGGCTTGCCGGGCGCGAAGATCACCCGGGGGAATTCACCATGTCCCGCGTGGAGGGCAAAAAGCAGGTCACCCTGTTCGGTCCTCGTCGGCAGCCCTGTCGCCGGGCCCGGTCTCTGGGCAAGGGCAATAACGATCGGGGTCTCAGTCATGGCAGCAAGGGACAAGCCCTCGACCATAAGGGCAAATCCCCCTCCGGAAGTCCCTGTCATGGCCCTGATCCCGGCAAATGACGCGCCCAAAGCCATATTGATGGCCGCTATCTCGTCCTCTGCCTGCTCCACAATGATCCCATACTCTTTTGCTTTTCCTGCTATATAAAGCATAATGCCCGTTGAAGGCGTCATGGGGTATGCAGAATAGAACTTGCAGCCTGATGCGATTGCCCCGGACGCTATGGCATCATTTGTACTTGCCAGCATCTTCCGGTTTGATAACTGTACAATGGAAAAGGAACACTGTACGCAGTTATGCCCTGCGTAATTATACCCCGCAACTGCAGCTATTTTATTCTTATTGACCGTATCTTCGTCCCTCTTCTTGAGGGTACTGAGCAGGACATCAAAGAGCAATTCGATACCCATGCCAAGCATACCGAGTACGGCGCCGATGGCAACGATATTTGCCATGATCCTGTTGCCCCCGTCTTTCACGGCAAGGTCAACAAAGGGTATGCTGAGAAAATTGGGTTTTGCAAATGTCTCGCCCAGCATTGCCGGGTCATACACAACAATCCCTATCTCGGATAATTCCTTTTCATGGAGGGCTACGCTCTCACGATCGAAGGCGACAATGATATCGACCACCGCCCGTGATGCGGTAACGGGTCTGTCGGAAAGACGGATCTGATAGGTGTTGTGTCCGCCGCGTACCCTCGACTCATAATCCTGGCTGGTAAAAACATGATATCCGGACCTCGAGAATACCCTTGCCAGGGAATCGCCTACCGTCTGTATCCCCTGTCCTGCTTCGCCGCCGATCTTTATTGTATAGTCCAGACAACCTCCGATACACCATTATAAAATGGCCGAGG
>JAQTNJ010000027.1 GCA_028713955.1 Syntrophorhabdaceae bacterium | reverse complement strand
CGGGCTGCCTCACGAATCAACTCGGATCGGGACCGCGACTCTTCCCTGGCAACATCGTCTATCAAACCGAGAAGCTCTGTCTGAAAGGAGATGTTCACCGTGCTTGTCTTCATGTCGTTACCTCCGGAATTATTTTACATACAATGATTGTATATTGTCAATCCCCTTGTCTCGCCGGAGGAACTCGTCGGAGCGGTTATCCCACGTCCCTCGTCCTGTGTCCTTTGACCTTTTCCTCCCGCCTTATGCCTCACGGGTGTTTCGCTATGAGCTATCAGCTATGAGCCATGAACTGCCTTTCATTTCGTCCTTCATCCCAGCGCAGCAGACGTCCCACGTCCTACGGATCACGCGGGCTACTCCAGGTACCATCAAAAATCACTCCGGCCAGAAAAACTTCTTAGGAATTCGTCGAGGAAGTTACAGAAGTTACCAACGTCCCCGATATCCGATATCGATATAAAGAAAGACCAGACCCCACTGCCACTCCTCATCCTCTAGATAAATCAAAGTTGACAGTGGTGTAACAGAAGTGTTACACTTGGTATTGAAAGGAGTTTAGCCATGCCTACGAAGAATGCCCGCGTGAATGTCGTTATGGAAAAGCCGCTCTATTCAGCAGTGAGTGGTCTTGCAGAAAAACAGGGCCTGTCGATGTCAATGGTCGTAAGGGACCTCGTAAAAGAAGCAATCGAGCTAAGAGAAGACATCGAGCTCGTCAAGATTGCGGAACAAAGGGAAAGATCGCTGACCCGCACAAAGAAACTATCCCATAAAGCAACCTGGGGTTGATGTGGGATATACGCTCTCGTATCACCCGTCAGTCAAAGACAAAGATCTGCCGAAGCTCGACAAGAAAGCGAAGACAAGGATCAGGAAGGCAATCGAATCAAAGCTCCTGACGGCGCCGGAAGAGTATGGCGTGCCCTTACGGAGGACACTGAAGGGTTACTGGAAACTAAGGGTAGGGGACTACAGGGTTGTTTTTAAGGTAAAGGCAAAGGAGATCCTAATCCTTGCCATCCTCCATAGAAAAGATGTCTACGATGTTGTTTCAAAGGGAAGGGAATAAGATCACCCGAAAGGCGTCTGTTCGGTCCATCCTGTCTGGGCGGTTAAAAAGTCAAGAATAAAGATTCAATCCCGCTGCGCCACTGCGATCCTAAAAAAGTTATTTAATTTCTTAAGAACGTCTCTCTCTACTCTCTACCCTAAAATGCTAAAATAAAAGACCTGACCCCACGCCCCAGTGATTGGGTTGCCTGGTCGGGGTTTCTATTTTCATATACACATATCAAATCGCATTGGCTATAAGAGCCGAAAGGTTGGGATAGCCTGAGCCCAATACGTCAACATTTCAAGGGTCCCCGTCTACCGTCCCTCGGTCAACAGTTCTTAGTAGAGAATAGCCGCTTCTTCGAATTGCCCGAATTTTCTAAGTTCGTTCGCGCGTTGGTTTTTCTCAAAACGGTCGGTTATCTGATCTCTTCACGACGGCAATTTGTGAAGCTAAAGCTTATGAGTCGTTTTGAAGTGTAACTTAGCACACTTCCTGAGGCTGCTCATACCATGCCTTTCAACGATACGTCTCGCCGTATTCTCTACCTCTATAGACGCTCCCTTAGGCAATTCAATGCCAAATTCCTTACTGAGCCCAGCCAAGCGTATCAAGAACGCTTCACGAGCCAACACGGATGCAGCTGCAACCGCCACATGCTCTTCTGCCTTTGGCATTTGCAGCAACTCGATACCCTTCCCCTTCTCAAGCAATGCCTTCTCGATGTATAACTGGTCGCCGAACTGGTCAGAGATCGCACTATTGCAGTCAACGGTGGCGAGAATATTCTCGATTGATCGAGCGTGACCCCAGGCGAGGAGTCTGTTTAGGTTACCCATCTTATCGTAGAGATCGTTATATTTCTCCGGTCCGATAAGGACGACAGAATAGCGCGATGTATCTAGATATGATCTGATCGTATTGGCAAGTTCCATGATCCGGCCGTCTGAGAGTTTCTTGCTATCTCGTACCCCGGCATTCCTTAATCGTTCTTCGCTTTCAGGATCCAGATATACTCCGGCCACTACAAGGGGGCCGAAATAGTCACCTTTTCCCGATTCGTCAGTGCCAATGTAACCATTTTGCTTCAAACGGTGTGTCTCTTTGGCTTGTGGTTTCGGTTCCACGTTGAAGGAGGTTGTTTTCTGGTGTAGGTTTGCATCTTTATACCCGTGCTTTACTAGGACGTTGTAGGCATCCTTCATGCAAGTCTTGATCCAGCCTATCCTATTTTTAGCATCTTCCAATGTAGCGACCGAGATTATGCCAACATTTACAGGATCAGAGTGCATTTCTTTACACCGACAGCCTTCCCATACTGATATCATAGTCTCTATTACATGCCCGCATCTGCGTTTATCCATGATATATTTTTCAAACTTTCTTTTTCGAAGAGCATTTCCAATGTCCGGTTTGTCCGGATCAAGAAAATATTCTTCTAATGTAAAAAAGCCTTTTTCAATCATCAATCTAATCAAGAAACCTTCAAATACTTTAGCGTAAATCGCAACAAGAAAATTATATTCTCGGAGTACTTTGGACTGATTCTCTAAAATTTCGGTTAAGCCTTCACCGGTGATAAAAGACTTCTGGTCATTCTCGAAAAGGAAAGCAAAACACTCGTCCTGCGTTGCTTCTGTGTCTGCAAGTGCCCTATCAAAGATGGCGATCCCTTGGTCGACTCTTTCCTGAATAACCTCCTTGTTTTCCTCTGGCACAAAAAGCAGAGCTCGTTCCTGCGTAGACAAAGGCTTGATCTTATCTATAATATCAATTGCTCGATCGACTAGGTCAGAGTAGCTGCCTTGTAGCAATAGAGAACCTGAAGAAAACTGGGTAATTGTGATCTCGTTGCCAGAGGAGACAACTTTCGCAAGATAGTCCATGTGGGTCTGTTTAGGAAATTCCTTTAAGTCTGGATACAGCGCTGAGAGACGCTCTTTGATTGCGCGACGAAGATTATTGTCAGACACATAAAATGATGCATAAATAGGGAGGGTTTTACGTTGTATACTCGCTCTTTGCGAAGATAGCCCTGCCACCATCAAAGCCTTTGCTTCTTCAGGTATCTTCTCGAAGACAATCTTGGATGACATACCTTTCCCTCGATTGTAGTAAAGCAGTATGGCGACAGCCTCAACGCCGAATACGCCATGGAGCTTAGCCCCGGCACCTTTGTTTACTTCTTCTTCGCGCAAGAAGAGGATGCCAGCCTTTTCACATACTGCCTTCAATTGTGATAGGGCAGAAGCAATAGGTCGGACAAACTCAATGGACGAGCCCATTATCCGAAATTTCCCCTTGTTTTCATAGAACGACTGTTAGTGCATTTATAAAACCATGAAGAACAGAAGGAATCAGCCATTGGCAAGGAACAGATATAATATTTGTGGTGTTTCCTTGTAGAACGTTGAACTGATGTGCTTCTGTCATCCCCACCCCTTTTCTTTCATTCTCCTCCAAACATTATACAAATGCAACTAATTTTTGCCGGTGGATGGGATTGTTCAGGGAAGCGCGTTTGCGTACCAATTGTCCTGCCGGTTACCTGCGTGCGTCTTTGCTGGTTTTAGCGTCCTACGTCCCAGCGCAGCAGACGTCCCACGTCCTACGGCTGACGCAGGCGGTAACCATCAAAAATTCCCCCGGATAATAAAAACAGCTTAGAAAAGTTATTTAATTTCTTAAGAACGCCCCTCTCGTCTCTCGTTCCCCAGACCCGCATCGGCTGTTATCCCGGCAAGACTTGGCAATCTGTTATTTTATGTTTTTCAGTAACTCTATACTCCGATTCAGTTGTTGACCAAGTATCTTCACTTCAAATGGCGATCTGGCCGCTTTTAAGCTGTCAAGTATGGAATCCGTTGCTTTGTTTGCAGAAGTACTCAAATCTGCACCGTCAATTGATTCAACCCAGGCGAAAAATTGATCAGGTCCGTTTTCCGAATCATCCAAGGGGATAGATGTATCTCTGGTGGCTATGATTTTTCCGGTCTTATCCAGAGCGGCTTGAGATATGACAATTTCATTATCTTTTACTATATAATTCTTTTTCATTATTGTACCTCCAGTACCGCCATTACGGTTTTATTGCTGTCTTGAGAGCTTTTTCGAATGTGGATACCTTCGCATTTAGTGTTGATACCTCATATTTCTGTAATAGATTTACCAATAAACTTCCGCCACCCAAACCACTTACGATTGCTATACCCCATTGTTGCAAAGGCTGAATTTGTGAAGTCCCAAGCAAATATGTAACTAGCGAAGCAATAATCCCGAGAATTATATTTCCAAAAAAACCAGGATGTAACGTTTTCGTATTCTTTTCTGTGATCAGTATTCTCGGTAAATCAAAACCTTCTCGCATTAATAAACAATTGGCTACACCTCCTAAGGCACCCAAAAGGATAATTTCCCACATACTTACCCCCTTAATAAATTATTGACATGCCACATACTGTATAAGATCGTTAATAGCAAACTCATACATGGAGCGGAGGTGGGGACGTTCTTAAATAAGTAAACATCTTTCCCCCGCCAAAATGGAATTT
Organism: Syntrophorhabdaceae bacterium; assembly: GCA_028713955.1. NCBI lineage: Bacteria > Pseudomonadati > Thermodesulfobacteriota > Syntrophorhabdia > Syntrophorhabdales > Syntrophorhabdaceae > Syntrophorhabdaceae bacterium. The sequence continues at coordinate 17,525 of JAQTNJ010000027.1, read as the reverse complement.
TATTGAATTGATTTGCTTCCGTCATCCCTGCCCTTTTTCTTCCCATTCTCCTCCTGACCTTATAAAAATGCGACTAATTTTTATTGTGGAAGTGGGGGAGATGATAAGACCAAATCATCTTTACTGAATTATGAGTATCAAGTGTTTTCATCGACATTGGGTTCACTCACGTTCTTAAGTATTAAAAGTTTAATGTGATTACATTTTGTTTAAAGTCAAGGAAGATTTGTCAATTTCCCGATGACATCGATGAGCTTTCCAAGCGCCTCTGCAGCAACAGCCACTTTGTCGGCAACTGCTTTCAATTCCTTCATATCCTTTTCTATCTCTGAGTTTACACTTTCCAGCTGTGTTTTGTATCTTTGCAATTGCGCGATTTTATCATCAAGCGCAGAAGCGATGAGGTCACCTTCGATATTTTCAAAACAATTGCTCAATTTTTCCAATGCCTTTTTTCGGTCACCGCTTGCAGATTGAATTGCTTCATTTACCTCTTTTTTTGCATCCCGTATTAACTGGAGTGCATTGAATTTTTCTTTGTCTGACATTGCCTTCCCCCCTATTTATTATCTAGCTTTTTTTTCAATTCTTGAGCAGCTTTAACCTCATCAATCAGCACCTGTATTACATCGATCACATCGGGCAAATCCTGTTTCTCCAGCACGACCTTTGCAAGCGCGGCATGGGCTTGCCGATATGAGTCTGCAGCCTTAAGTGCACTTGCTGCAAGACGTGCCGCGTTATCTGAAGCTTCAATTTCATTCGCAACAGCGAGAGGGAGGCCCGGTGGCTGTTTACCTTCATATCGCCCAACTGTTGCTCTGTATTTTTCCATAACTTCCTTTTTTTCCTGGGTCAGTAGTCCCAATGGTTCTAATGCTGACTGCCCCTTGTCGGTGGTCAGACCTTTTATATTCTGAAGTTGATCCGCATCGAGATACAACGCCATGATTTCCTCTATTGTAAGGGTCATGGATCGGATGACAGGATCTGCAGAAGTGATTGCTTGTTTTAGAGCCTTCTCCTGCTCACTGCGAACATAGATTCCCCCAAGTCCTCGAATTATTGCTGCTACGCCGGAACCGAAGAGACCTAAATCTGTACCCTCCATCTTATTGTATTGCCCAATCCCCTTGTCTATGTTTTTCCCAAGAGTCTCGCAACTGGCTTGAAGCTCATTTGTGAAATTGTCAGATGTAAGATTCACTAATAAGTCAGCGTAGTCTTTTAGAACCTGTAAAGTTGCATCGGTTTGACGTCCTTTTATTGTCAGTGTTTCTTGCTGTGTTAGAGCGGTTTTAATCGCTTCAAGCGCCGCTTCTCCATCACAATAAGTAGACGCCATAAGTATCTGTCTATTTTTTCTAATCTTGGCATGTTCCTCGATAACAATTCCTGGCATCTCACTATAATTTTTTGCCGCAACCGCAAATTTGTTCACCTCTTTCACCTGTGTCTTAGTAAGAACACCACACCCACCGTTAATAACCAGCAGGGAAATCACTAAGAGATAAACCAATTGCTTCCTTACCATAAGTACCTCCTTAAGCTGAGAGAATAGGGGATGTCCTTCAAACTATAAATATTTTCCCCCGCCAAAATGCAATTTTATTGAACCTATTTGTTCCAGCCCCGCCAACACAATAAGACCAATATGTGACCACTCTTTTCATCATTTACAGGGAGGGTCAGGGCAAAGCGTTATCATTTTATAATCTCCTATTTTTTCCATGGCAGGCTTTGAGGACTTTTTTGGAGTTGCCTTTTTGTCCGGTTTCTTGATTTCTTTTGCCGGTTCTACGGTTTTTTTTGATACCGCCCCCTTCTCCTCTGATGTTGCTGAAAAACAGAATTGATAAGGTAATAAAAGACCGATTACTAACAATAATAAAACTATTTTTTGCATTTCACCCCCCTGCAATTATTGGCAATTTTTTATAATTGATATGTATTTCTCTTTGTCCTTGGACAACTCTTCGGCTAATTGGTAGAAATCGCTACCGGCCAGCGGCTGCCCTGCGTTCGTCCTGATTCCGTCGATATATTTTCTGATTTCATGATAGCTATATGAAGCAACAATAACGTGTCCCAAAGCTTTATCTATGGTATCTCTGTCTATTTTTTTGTTTTTGTATAGAAAGCCGATGTGCTCAAGGAAATTTAAATAGGAGTTTATTTGTTGATAGGTGAAAGGACCATCCCATGACTTATATAGTGGTTTGCAAGTTTCTATGTTTGCGAATATTAGTTTAAAATCCTGATTACCTTCATATTTTTCTTTCAATTGGATTACCGCATCAATGTGTGGAGTTGAATCGGGGTTATTCTGAGGTGAGTATAATACATAGCCAAGCACCAAAACGATAATAAGCACTGCAACGCCTCCGCCAACGCTAAACGAAATCGGATTATTCCGGGCTAGCGTTATAGGTATTTGACCTTTTGCAGCAGCGCTTCCTCCGATGAAAGATGCTGATAAGGCGCTTCCAAGGCCCAATATCATAATGACCAGGTATCTGTCTTGACCAGGGACGGACTTGCCCATGACAGACAATATTACAAGGAACATAAAGAAGACCAACGTTAGCAGCCCGCATAGGAAGCCAATTATCATCGGAGATTTGTACGAAAGGTTCTTTTTATTATTGCCATTTATGCCATTAGACATGCGGATATCCTCCTCATATCGATTTCAGTGTCCCGGTCCAGGTTTCGTACGCGGGGAAGTCGGTGCCCCGCTCTTCCTTCAGGTAAAAGACTGTATAGGTCAGGTTTTTCCAGTTGATAAAACCGAGACCTTCTTTTGTCTTGTAGTATCTTCCCCGCCAGGTGCCTGTATTGAGGTATACATGTTCTTTCGTGCCTGACGGGTCCTGCACGATGCGTATCGGGGCCTGGAGCGGGTCGTGTGTATGACCGTATACTATGTACCTGATACGGTTATCCAGGTGCTTGTACTCCTCCGGGGCTGCCTCGAGGAGGTCGTCTTTTGAAAAGCGGTCTTTTATCTTTTCTATCATCGGCATGATCTTTTCGGAGGAGAATATCTTGAATTTTTCAAGCAGGAAGAGGGCCGCCTGTATCTTGTCCGCCTCGTCTATCGGGTTTATCCACCTATCATGGTGCTTATACCATTGATTTACGAAATCCAGATCGTTAAATGCCTGTATCACTTCATCGACGGAATCCTCGATGGCCTCCTTGAGGGTAATATTGTTCTTCACCTGGTAGAGCAGCCATTCGACGGTGGCCGAAAAGGGCCTTACGTTCTCGATCTCCTGGAAGTTTCTCTTCAATGCATCCTGCTCGTCCAGAGGCAGTTTTTTGACTTCACTGTTATTCATAATCTGCCATGGAAGCCTTGCGACCAGTTCGGTCGTGATCGGATCGCCGATCGGCACCCTCATGTAGTCTTCATAACTGTATGTGAGTCCGCCCTCATAGTTGAATTTGTCAAACTCGTGACCGTGGCGCGCAAAGACGCCGTATTCGGCGTTCTGGAAAAAATGTTCGAACCTGTCCGCAGTTTTTGCAATCCCGAGTGCTTCGCGTATCTTGTCCCTTAGCTTTGGGTATTTATTGCATAGCCTGTCGTGATTGCCGGGAATGTAGATCCTTTCCGGTTCAAAAGGGAAGCCGAACTCTTTTTTAAGGTCTTTTTTTAACAGGTCGAAGGTCTCACGGTTCTTGCTGATGATTGCGTCAAATATAGTCTCAGCGTGTGCCTCAATCTTACTCTCGTTGGTGCCCCACGGTCTTTCATCGACAGGGTACCCGAACCACATCTCTGTCCTGAGCAGGTCGAAGATATCTCCCAGGAATACGATCTTGATTTCCTGTATTTCTCTGTTATTTTTTTTATAACGCTCGACATTGCCCGCAATATCCTGGAAGAATATTCGAAAGGCTTCGGTGGCAATATTATGCTTGCCCGCCGTCTCGTCTACAAAATGCAGGTCGCTTACAAAGACTAACATAGCACCCTCCTGAGATATTACCTTGCCCGGGGAAGCACTATTTGGATGAGGAAGAGGAGTGAAAAACTAATAGGAAAAGGAAAATTGAATTGAAAACTTAAAATATTGTTTGCTCATGGGTCCCCCAACCCTGTTTCCCATTCTCCTGCTATCTCAATGACTTGTCAAGAAAAAAGATAAGCCGGTATACAATACGATCGAGAGAAAACGAAGAGCGGAAGAACTTTTGTCTCTGCGGATCGGGCGTAAGCGGGCGTGAGACAAAAGAAGTGTCTTTCCATCACTAAATTGTCTTGGTTATCTTTATATTCGGCAATCGGCAATCGCAAATCGGCAATGGGATATGGGATATGGGATGTTCCCGGCTTTACATAAAAGAGATAATTTGTTGCAAAAGAGATGATTTTAATTGTATAAATCTTCTGGGGAGAGGATGAGAAAAACAATGGGCACAAGGGTGGGTACAGCGTGCAGCAACAGCGTCCATTCGACCTCCTTGCGAAGACTGGTGGTCGCAAAGGCCATGGAATCAGGGAACATCGAGAGGCCTGACATCGCCTTTGCCTTCTGCACAAACAAGGTCAATCCGTCAGATTTTTTTGATGATATAAGGAAGGTCGTGGGTGAGGGTGTGCCTATTGTGGGGGGCTCAGCCATCGGCGTTATCTCAAACTATTTCCTGTCCTACGGCGATTTTGCTGCCGGTATCATGGTAATCCAGTCAGAGACGATACGATTCAGATTACGATCGGCAGGGGGGCTCGATAAAGATGAGACTGCAACAGGAGAGCGGTTGATAAAGGATATATTACAGGAACAGGAGGAGAAAGACAGACTCTTCATGGTCATGTATGATTCAATAAAGATGCCTCCTGGCCCCGATTCTCCCCCCGTTATGAATTCATCCTCCTATCTCCTCGCAGGCATCGAGAAGGGTCTTAAAAAGCCGATACCGATTGTCGGTGCGGGACTGGTTGGTGATTACGACATGAACCCGACCTTTCAGTTTTGCGGTTCTTGCGTGGGTACCGAACAGGCAGTCGGGTTAATGCTGAACGGCGATTTCAATACGCACTATCAGATAATGCACGGCTGCACACCGCTTGACGGGGTATATCACCGGATTACAAAGATCAAAGGGCCGGTCCTCTATGAACTTGACGGAAGGCCGATAGTAGAGGTCATCAATGAAATGCTGGGGGATGAAGAATGGCAAAAAGAGAGGCCTGTGGATTTTTTGACGATTGGTGTTAATTATGGGGAAAGGTTCGGTAAGTACAGTGAAGAGGGATATGTGAACAGGCTGATTACAGGTGTTACCCCTGACAAAAAAGGGGTTGTGCTGTTCGAGCCGGATCTGGAAGATGGGGTGGAGATCCAGTTCATGGTGAGAGACACAGAAAGGATGGTTGAGTCAGCAAAAAGAAACACCAACCTGCTTCTCAAGTCTTTGACAGAAAAAGGGGCAAGGCCTGTTTTCGGAATCTACATAGATTGTGCGGGAAGGGCAGGGGGCTATTCAAATACAGGTATTGAAGAAGCGGCTGAGGTTCAGAATCTCTTCAATGATTACAGTGTGCCACTTTTCGGTTTCTACTCAGGCGTTGAGATAGCCCCGCTCCTTGGTAAAAGCAGAGGGCTTGACTGGACAGGAGTGCTTCTCGTTTTGACAGAGGACGACATCATCACGTCGGCAAGACATTAAACAGGGATAGAATGAATGACCAGGTAGAGTATTATAAACATATTGCCCGGGAGACTGGAAAGAGATATCTCCGGGAAGTAAGAAAGCTCACAAAGATTCTTGCACAGAAGAGACAGACAGAGGCAGCCTTAAGATCAGCAGAGGAAAAATACCGCGCTATCTTTGAAAACGCCATGGAGGGCATATTTCAGGTCACACCGGATGGCAGTTTCATTATTGCCAATCCTGCCCTTGCATATATGCAGGGGTATGACTCGCCGGAGGAACTCATAAATAGTATTACCGATATCGGCAGACAGCTCCATGTCAATCCCGAACGCCGTTTGGAACTGGTCCGTCTACTCAATGAGGAGGGTGCCGTACATAATTTTGAGGCCCAGTTGTACCGGAAAGACGGGTCGACGAACTGGGTTTCCATTGATGCCAGGACCATTCGGAACAAAAATGGAGAGACCCTTTATTATGAGGGCGCTGTAGAGCATATTACGGAACGGAAACAGCTTCAATCCCAACTCCTTCAAGCCCAGAAGATAGAAGCAATAGGTACGCTGGCAGGCGGCATTGCCCACGACTTCAACAACATCCTCACGGCCATTATCGGATACTGTAATCTCCTGCAGGTAAAGATCGATGGAGATGATCCGGCGAGGATATATGCAGACCACATATTGGCGTCTGCCGAGAAGGCTGCCGGTCTCACCCAGAGTCTCCTTGCCTTCAGCAGAAAACAACCGATCGAACTTAAACCGCATAAAGTTAACGGCATAATTAAGGAAACGGAAAAACTCTTGAGGAGGCTCATCCCGGAGGACATATATCTTGAGATCATATATGACGATGACGACATAACGGTCATGGCAGATGTTACCCACATGGAACAGGTGTTGATGAACATGGCCACAAACGCCAGGGATGCCATGCCGCAGGGGGGTGTATTCCGCATCGGGACAAAGGTCGTAACCCTGGACGATGAGTTCAGGAAGATACACGGGTATGGCAATGCAGGCACGTATGCACTCATCTCTGTCTCTGATACAGGCTGCGGGATGGATGAGACAACAAAGAAAAAGGTCTTTGACCCCTTCTTCACCACCAAAGAGGTGGGGAAAGGGACAGGGCTTGGCCTCTCGATAGTCTACGGCATCATCAAACAGCACAATGGATATATCACGTTGGAGAGTAAACCGGACCGGGGAACAACCTTTCACATCTATCTTCCCGCAGTAAAGGTAATGATGGAAGAAGCGAAGCCTTTTCTCCCTATCATCAAACGAGGGACAGAGACGATCCTTATTGCGGAAGATGACCCTTTGGTGCGGGATATTATAAAGGAGATCCTTACCGAATCAGGATATTCGGTTATAGAGTCGGTCGACGGAGAGGATGCCGTAGAGAGATTCATTGAAAAGAAACACGCCATCGACCTGATGATCGTTGATGTGGTGATGCCGAAAAAGAACGGAAAAGAGGTATACGAAGAGATACGAAAGACAGATCGCAATATCAAAGTTCTCTTTACCAGCGGGTATACCCGTGACGTGGTCATTGATAAAGGGGTTTATGAGGACACCGTTGACTTCGTCTCCAAACCGATATCGCAGATCGAACTCCTGGTTAAAGTCAGAGAGGCACTGGATAAATAAGGCCTCATCGCAATAAGTCGCGACATATGTTTTACCAAACTTGACATACCTGTATATAACAGGTGTTATATTAGAATAAATACTATCCAGCAATCATAGCGGGCACCGAGACGATCACCACCCTGATAATACAACTCGTGTCGGCTGTGACAAAGAGACTGTTGTGGAATATCACGAAGAGAAGAAGGATTTATCAGCATATAGAAAAAGGAGGTACTGTTATGAAGATCTTTTTTGCAGTATTACTGGCATTGGCAATGGTATTTGGGTATGGAATTTTTGTGTATGCAGATTGTCCTGACTGGCACGGTTACTGTTACGCAGATAACGGGAAAGGGAAATTACTGGGCGACGTTACTGCAGGCATGTGCTGGAAATGGAAAGAATTGAGTTGTGACTGGTGCAGCGGAAGCACGGAGCCGGCCGGACACTGTAATAACAAATATTCACAGTGTCAGGGCAACTGCTGGGCATGTAACGGCAAACAGGGTGACTACGGGGTATCCTGCTGGGACAGGGGCGGCAACTGTCACGGGTCGTGGTGCGGTGATACTGCAACAAGATCATCCTCACCCCGTTGAACCGGATGGGGCATGCCGTGCATTGGGTCAGGTAAAGGCAGGGGAAGGGCACAGAATATCACGAAAAGGAGGAATCATGAAAAGAGTATCCCTTATTCTGGCACTGATCGGGTTTGTGGTAACAGGCAGTCTGGCAATCCCGCATAGTGTATATGCAGATTGCAAAAGCGCTCATATACGCTGCTCCATAGACGGCAATCAGGCTCCGGCGACTATCGTTGCAACCACAACCTTCACCATGTGCTGGAGCTGGAAACATTTGGAGTGCAGACCCTGTCATGGCGGGGCTAAATGGAGCTACTTCGCCCAGTGGTGCAATAGCAACTACCAAGGATGCCAGAATAGTTGCTGGGGGTGCTACGAGGACCAAAACCTGTGTTTTGATAAACAGGGCAATGCATATATGTATTGATTGCAAGGAACATGGACCCGTGGAATTGTTTGTACGCTGTTCCGGTCCATTGAACATATCAGAGATGTATGAAGACAAGAATACAAAGGAGGTACCACCCATGAAAAGACTTTTGATTGTTTGTTTCGCACTGCTGTTCCTTACCGTCTTCTCAGCCGGTGATCTCATCTGTGCAGAGAAGACACAGCCGAAGAAAACAACACGCGCGAAGACGGAACGCTCCATGATCCGGACCTTTGCCGGAAAGGTAATGAACGTTGATACCGGGAAGAAGACCATCACCATTGCAGCTCTCATGGAGACCGAATACTACCTCCAGGAGAAGGATACCCTCTTCAAGGAGTTCGAGGTGGATGAGAAGGATATCACCTTCGATGCCTCAGGAGCAAAGTTCCAGGGGGTAAAGGATATTAACGGTATCACAAAAGGTCAGTTGGTCCGGATAGGCTATGACACAAAGGGGAACGCCTATGTCGCCCATACGGTCCTTCTCATCCCCAAGAGACAGTCTCGTTCCTCCATCCGGACCTTCTTAGGCAAAGTAGCCGCCTTTGGTCCCGCAAAGAAGACCATGACGGTAAAAGCGACCATGGAAGGGGAGTTCTTCCTCCACGAGAAGGATACTGTCTTCAAGGAGAAGCTCATCGATGAGGCAGACATCACCTTCAACACCTCGAATGCCGTCATCGTGGGCAACAAGACGATCAAACCCGGCGATACGGTGAGGGTCGGCTACGACAAAGAGGGCAGCACCTACATGGCACATACGGTATTGAAGATAGAGAAGAAGCAGAAATAAGGCAAGGGTATTCAGTTATAGAGGCGGTCCGGGGAGGATGCTGTGGGAGATTCATTGAAAAGAAACATGCCATCGACCTGATGATCGTTGATGCAGATCGAACTCCTGGTTAAAGTCAGAGAGGCACTGGATAAATAAGACCGGAAATTATGTGTGTTTGAAAAAACTGTTCGGAGTTATTGATTATATAAATGGTTATCGCGTTGTTGCCTGCCAATCGGCACGCGTAAAGTCCATAATCGTCTTTGCCCTCTCCGAGTAAAGCTGAATCCCCTCCCAGTTTGGTGTCCCGATGACCTTCTGCATAAGGAGGCCGTCGCTATCAAACCACTGAGGAAGTACGCCCCCCAGGAAATACCCACGGTCTCTCAACGAATCAACGATCCTGCCAATCCAGGGCATACCGAGTTTCAGCCAGACCTGTATTACTATTATTCGTTCGCGCAGCAACTCTTCCTCTTTCTTATCGAAAATGCTGTCAAAGTCTCTCCCTGTGCCGGAAAAGGCAATCCGGGCCACGTTTGCGAAATCAAAGACCTGAGAGCTTGATTCCGTTGCTGCCTCCTGAGGGATATTTTCTGAAGATAATTCAAGGGTGCGGGTATCGTTGATCTTTGAATAGATGTATGCCAGTTGTTCCCGGTAGATCGGGGGGATGTAGACCGTGTGCGGTCTCTTCCTGTAGATCTTGAACATGGGGAGTACCGCCACTCTGCCGGATGAGCTCTGCTCCTGCGTATAAGCCTTCGCGGGCATGAGGTCTACCTCAAGGGCTGTCTCCGTATCCGATCCCACCAGCCCGCTCCAACTTTTCTGCATGTATGTATGGTTGCAGACGGCCTCGCCGAAGATTGCATTCACATCGAATTCTTTTGCAAGCACATCGCATACATAGCGGTTCATCTCCACGCTGATGCCTATCCCGCGGTATGCAGGAAGCACCAACCCCTGACCTGCCTCATAGAGTTTCGGGTTCGGGGCTGACCGGAATAATGCGTCATATCCTACAATGTCCCCGTTCTCTGTACGGGCCACGGCAGGGACATTCTCCTTCGCGTGAAAAGCCGACACAAGCGCTGCCGGATCATACACAAGCCTTACCGGGTATCCATTGCCGTACACCGCTGTAAAAAGTCTTGTAACGCCGTCCGCGTCTTCGGGCCGGAAGGTGTCAATCGTGAATCGTTGCCCTTCTTTAATCCCAACCGGTTGATCTTCTGACATGTCCCCTCCTGGAATCAGTTTTATATACTGTTATTTATCTTTCTTGAAAAGTACAAAGGCGGCACCCATCATGCTCGAGAAACTACAGAAATAAAAAAGTGCAGGATAACCCCAGTATTTCAGTATAGAACCGCCTGCCAGGGGACCCACGAAAAATCCTCCCTGCATCATGACAAGGGAGAGGTTCAGGTTAAGGCCTTGAAAGCGGGGAGGCGACACGTCAAACATGATGGCATTCAATACCGGCATGACAATGCCCCACCCGAGACCGGTGAGGAAGGCCATGACAAAAAATCCGGTATTGCCTGAGATAAAGGGTAATGTAATGTAACAAAAGGCAAGAAAGGTCATGGATGATACTATGAGCAGGACCTTGTTCGTTTTGTCAAAAAAGGCACCCCCTGCAAGCCTCACGCAGATCATAACGATAGTGGCGATAGTGAAGAACAAGCCGGGATTTCCTATCCCTGCCTTTTTTCCAAACCCTTCCAGAAAGAAAAAAACCGTAGTATAGCCGCTGTAGAGAAGAAGATTGACGATGAGAAGGATCACGACATTCCTGTCTTTGATATCATCGCGCAATTCCCCTGCGCTTATCCTTGTGTGTTTTCCTGTGGTGTTTGCAGACGATGCGCCCGATTTGAAGAGGGTGGGTACAAACAAGGATAGTACCATAAGAATGATTGCATACCACAGTGTATCGATAAAACCTTCCGGTGTCTTCACCAGAGGGCTTACAACGGCCGGCATGATCGCATAGGGAAGGAGCCGTACCGTAGAGATGAAGCTGAAGGCCTGCCCGCTCTTTTGCATGGGTATGTAAGCTACGATCATGGCCATCATGGCGGAGATAAATATAATAAAGCCCGCTCCGTGAAGGATGCGTACCACAATAAGCCATGGCACCGTAACAGCCGTCCTGTAAAGAAAAAGGGCAAGGATTATCAAGGCAATACCCGCGGACATCCATCTCCTGGCATTGCCGGGGTGCAAAAGCGGACTCAGAACCGGCTGCAAAAAGAGACCGGCAAGCGAGTCGGCGGCGATGATAAAACCGTACCAGCCGGGGTCTATTCCAAGAAAGCGAAGGTACTGATAAAACTTGAAGAATAGCGCCATGGTAATGGAAGTGAGAAAGAGCATCCCGTTAAGGATAAGAAATTCTTTGCCCAATATCTTTTCCGGTGTTCTTGCTGGCGTTGGCCGGGGATCGATAATACTATACCTCCTGCCTTTTTTCGCCAAGGGCTGTGAATATCCGCTCGGCAGTGAAGGGCGCACGGGGAATCCTTATACCGCATGCATCATGTATCGCGTTTGCAATGGCAGGGAGGGGTCCGTTTATACTTATCTCCCCGATGCCCTTGATGCCGAAGGGGCCTGTCTCTTCGCCTATTTCCACCGGAATGGATACTATGTTGGGGATATCCGGTGCCGTAGGGATCTTATACGCGGCAAGATCTTCAGTCTTTATGCGGCCCTCCGAGATCTTAAGGTCTTCCATCAACGCATAACCGATACCCTGGGCAATGCCTCCCTGGATCTGCTGTTCATAGAGAACGGGATTGAGGACGCGCCCGGCATCGGTGACAGCGAGGTACGCGCTTATCGCAACCTGGCCGGTAGACTCGTCTATCTCAACACAGGCAAGGTGTGCACCGTAAGAAAAGATACAATGGGGACCCATGTAGATGACGTCCCTCGCCTCTTCTGTGACAGGCACCTGAAAAAAGCCCGTAGCGATGCGTTCCGGGGGGTTCATGGACAATGCAAGCGCCTTGAAAGATATCTCCCGCCCGGTCTGCCTGTGCACCACTTTCCCCTGTCCCATGTCAAGTTCCTCTTTTGTATCTGCTGTCAGGGCAACCAGGGATTTTTCGAGGATTATCTCCTTGAGTTGTGCTGCGGCAATAATAAGGGCATTGCCGTAGACATACGTACAACGGCTTGCCGAGGCAGACCCGGAGGGGAGGGTTTTTTCAGTATCGGGAAGAATAAGCTCCATTGAGCCGGATTCCTGCGAGAGCACCGCACCTGCGATCTGGAGGTTTGTGGAGGCATTTCCCTGACCCATGTCCACAACCCCGGCGTATACGCGGATTGTCCCTTCTCCGGTAAGCTCTATTTTTGCATTGGCAATATCAGGGACAACGGGAGGATATCCCATGGCGTGAGAGAGAGCCGCGAGCCCTACACCCCTTTTCTTGCCTGCCTGGGCCGCCTTCTTCCACTCATCACGTTCCTGCCAGAGTGGGTGACGGGAGAGTTCCTGAAGGCAATCAAGAAGACCCGTAGAATAATTAAGAGTGACCCCCATGCAATTTTTATCTCCGTGACGTAACGCGTTTTTAAGGCGCAGCTCAAAGGGATCCATATTGAGCCTCCCGGCAAGGATATCCATCATCTGTTCCATGGCTGCCGTTGCCTGAGGCACCCCGAAACCCCTGAAGGGGCCGCCGATGGGATTATTCGTATAGACGCACCAGCCGTGGATGCTGACGTTGGGTATCCTGTATGCTCCCCCTGCGTGTTCTATGGCAAGGGCCATGACCTCCCCGCATAGCCCCGCATAGGCGCCCGCGTTGAAGTAAAGCCTGCATTCCAGCGCGTGGAGCGTCCCGTCCCCCTTTGCGCCAAGACGGTAGTGCATCCTGGCAGGCAGACGCTTTACCCCGGCCAGAAAGCTTTCATACCGGTCCCACCACATCTTCACCGGTCTTCCTCCGGCATTGAGGGCCGCAAGGCCGAGGAGAGACTGAACCGTTACGCCGTCCTTCCCGCCAAAGGCTCCACCCAGATACGGCGCAATGACCCGGATGTCCTCTGCCTCCATACCGAGGGAATGCGCGATCTCGATGCGGTCGCGAAACGGTGTCTGGGTGGAGGCGACAATGACAAGCTTCCCGTCGCCCGTCGCGTATGCCCACCCTGCCTCGGTTTCCAGGTAGGCATGTTCCTGGTATGGAAGTTCAAAGGACCCTTCCGCGATCACCTCTGAATCCTTGAGCGCATCGCCCTTTTTGCCTGTTTCCACGAAGATCCTGCGAAGAAGATTCCCATCAGGGTTATCCTCATGTATGACGGGCGCCCCTTCTTTGAGCGCTTCTTCAGGTTCAAAAACACCGGGGAGCGGTTCGTGTTGGAAGGTGATCAGATCAAGGGCGTCCTTAAGCGCCTCCTCTGTCTCGGCAATAACGAGGGCAACAGCGTCGCCGGTGTAACGGATCTTATCGTCAACGAGCACAGGGTGATCTTTTCTGATAATCCCCTGTCTGTTCGATCCCTTTATATCCCTGTGGGTAAGGACGGCAACGACGCCTGGAATTGTTTTTGCCTCTTCAATGTAAATGTTTTTTAAAAGTGCATGAGGCACTCCTGCCCGCTTTACACCGGCGCGGAGGCAATCCCCGCCATAGTAATCCGCCGCATATCTCTCTTTGCCGGTTACCTTTGCATAGGCATCGAAGCGGTTTCCTGTTTTGCCGGTTACTGCCGGTCTTTTGGCGGGTTCAGGATTGCCCGGCCTCATGAGAGGATCCTTTTCAATCCTGCTATAAAGGCCTCCATGGCTTCATGTTGTGATATGCTGACCCGTATCCAGTTGGGGAACCTGAAACCTGTCATGCTGCGGATCATTACCCCCTGAGACATCAGCTTCCGGTAAGCAAGGGTGTCATTCATGGGGAGCCTTATCATGATATAGCATCCTTCACCGCATTGCGTTTCAAGTCCTATCTGCGCAAGTTCCCTTCTGAGATATTCCTTTTCCGCGTGTACGAGTTTTCTTGTCTTTCCGATATGCTCGTCATCGTCAATAGCGGCAAGGGCTGCCTCCTGCGCAACAGCGTTCACGGAATAGACCACGCATGTCCGGCGGATGATATCAACCACTTCCATGCTGCCCGCTAAGTAACCGATGCGCAGACCGGCAAGGCCGAACATCTTTGAAAAGGTGCGAAAGACAACGAGGTTGGGATATTCCTTAGAGAGTTCCATGGCGTTTGGAAAATCAGGCTCATCGACAAATTCGCAATATGCTTCATCCACAACCACGATCTGACGCCCCCCTATTGTATCGAGAAAATTACGAAGCCTTGCCGAATTCCAGTATGTGCCGGTAGGGTTGTTGGGGTTGCATACAAAAAGGATCTTGGTCCGCTCATCGATCCTCTCCAGCATTGCCGCATCATCAAACCCGAAATCGATGAGGGGCACGAGGCGCGCCTCAAACCCTGAGAATGTAGCCACCCACTCATAGACGGCAAAGGTCTTATCCGCGGTGATGATGTTGTCGCCTTCCTGACAAAAGGCCTTGATCACGAAGGCGATGACCTCATTGGCCCCGTTGCCGAAGAGAAACTGGTCAGGGTTAAGGCCGAATTTTTCGGCGAGCTTATAGCGCATGTAGTAAGAATCCCCGCTGGGATAGAGAGCAGCCCTGGGAGGCTGAAAGCGCCGGATAATCTCCTGGGCAACAGGCGGGGGTCCCAGAGGATTTTCATTGTTATTGAGGCGGTATAAGTGATCGACCCCATAGAGTTTCATAAGTTCGGGGTCCGGTTTACTCGGGATGTAGGGTTCAAAGTTTTTTATGTATTCAGGCACAAGACTTTCAAGCGGTCTGTCAGGCATGGCTCTATACACCTTCTCTGTATTGAAAGATAACTATATCGGCCTTTCCCGCATAAGGAAGTATAAGCCGGGGCGTAAAACCGTTTTCAAGAAGGGCCGGGGTGAAATTTACCTGCCATGAATGGCCGAGATCGATCTCAAAGAAGATGATCCGCATTCCCTCATTTCTCAGTATCTCGATATGTTTCGAAAGGTTTTGTGATGCGTCCATGCCGTCCCATATCGGGCGCAGGAAGACCATTTGTTGCGTACGGATAAATTGAGCGGCAAGGACCGAATGGGGCGGACGTGTTTCTCCCCCGTATCCGGTCAATACTATCTTTCTTGCAAAGAATAAGGATTTGTACCGGTCCTGCAGGAATTTCTCCAGGGCAGGATGCGCCCATACCTGTGCACCCAGGTCTTCCTTTAAGAACCTGTAGTAGAAAGGCCAGGGGATGGTGGTTCCGTCGGGCGCATAATAATCGACAACGCCCAGTTGCTCGAAATATTGCTTCGGCAATTCAGGGGTGGAGTACTCGTTGATAAGACAAAGGGCATCTGTCTTTGAGATGCTGCCTATCAGGGCATCGGTAAGCTTCTCGGCCATACCCGATTCGGGCAACTGGTTGAAGAGATAAGGGCCGTAGCACTCCACCATCTTTTTCCCGGCAATACGCCGGCGCCACATTAAGCCTCCCCCGATTGAACCCTGGTCGTCAACGGCAAGGAGGGCATTGTATTCGCCGCTTGCCACCATGTCGGCTACCTTGCCGGGAAAGCGGAAATCAGGCGGATAAAGATTATCGGCATACATTGACACGATCTGACGGGCAAACAATTTTAATGTCTCAGGATCGGGCGTCAGGATATTCACGGCTTCCAACGGCTTCACTTCGATCGGTCCTGCATCGGCTGTTTCAGGATAGGTTTTCTCTTTGATCAACACCACCTCAAGGCCGTCCCCTGAAGTGCGGGCAATACCAAACCTGTCCACTAACCTCGATGCGATCAACAGACCCATGTCTTCCAGTCCCGCCTCGTCTTTTGCAGATATGTGCGCTGTAAGATTGAAGGCCCTGGGGTCAAAATGGGCAACTTCACAGAGAATCCTGACCTGAACAAAGTAAACACCGTTGCTTGCCGTTATTGTCAACGGTTTGTCATCTTTATCGATCCCGCACATGTAGGTAAAGATCTCTTCGCAGGCGAGCGTAAGTTTCAGGGCACTGTTGCGGTCGAGCCCGAAGGCCTTTGCAGACTCTTCTGCAAAAGAGGTGACGAGTGGAGTAAATGCAGGGTTAAGGCGTACCCTGAGCTGCACATCATCTTTGTCTGTCATGCGAAACCTCCATACCGCGAAAGAGATATCCGGAGAAACTCAAAAGGGTTATCCGGAGAAACTCAACTGTCACAGATCAAGGGTTGATCCTGCTCCCCAATCATATATCGTTTGAAGAAACTGCAAAATCTCCCGATGACCCTTGAGATAATACTGTGCCTCTGTCTTTTTAGAACTCCCGACCCTGATTGTGATGCCATTTTTCTTTAATGCCCTAAAGGCCGTTTCATCAGTTAAATCATCGCCCACATAAAGGGGCAGACAATCCGCATTGAGTCTTTGCAAGATAAATAACGCTGCTCTTCCTTTATCCCAAAGGACATCCGGAGCCAATTCGAGTACCTCCTTGCCCTTTATTACCTTAAAGGCATCTCCGGCAAATTCTTCAGATATGGTCTTGTGGAAGATATGACGAACCAACGCCTTACTTTCTTTGCTTGCCATACGATAATGGAGCGTAAAGGACAGGTTCTTTTTTTCAATGAATACACCTTGAAAATTTCTGGTAGCCTTTTCAATGCTTTGACAGGCTCTATCAATTGTATGCTTAAAAGATTTCGCTTCAGGGTGAATAAACCTGATCCGGGGGCCTGAAATCTCCAGCCCGTGATTGCCTCCATAGTAAATGCCTTTTATCCGTACTCTTTTTTTTATATCAGCCAGGGATCTGCCGCTCAGTATGGCAATAGAAGCGGACCCTGAAAGGGCGATCTTTTCCAGTTGATCTCTGACCCTGGGTGAGAGTGAACAGTCTGCCGGATTATTTCGAATGGGAACAAGGGTGCCGTCAAAGTCAAAAAAAAGAAAAAGCCGCTTGATATTATTTTTGAATACAAGCGTACCCCTTTTCAAAAAATATTCGGGGGATGTTTTCATGTTGAACGGACACGGGTGAGTTCTGTAATGAGGCTCCCTGCCCACCGATAGATATTCTGTTCCTGGATTGTAGCTCTCATCCGTCCCATCCTTTCTGATCTTTCAACAGGGTCCATCTTGAGTGCCATATAAATGGCGTCAGCCATTGACTCTATATCATATGGGTTCACAATAAGGGCATCTTTCAGCTCACGGGCCGCCCCCGTGAACTGACTGAGAATAAGCACTCCATCCTCGTCATCACAGGAAGCAACAAACTCTTTTGCAACAAGGTTCATCCCATCGTGAAGGGATGTAACCATACAGATATCCGCTGCTTTGTAGAATGGCCGTATTTTATCATGAGGGTGGTTTC